>CAYLUJ010000040.1:0-13538 GCA_964386805.1 uncultured Pelolinea sp.
AAATTCGCCGAGAAGATGGATTCGTACGTCTGGTTTGGGGATTGGGGACGCGGGCTGTGGATAGGGTTGGAAATGATTATCCGCGCTTGATCGCTCTCAGCCACCCACTATTACGCCCCATGCCTGACTTTCAAACCATTGAACGTTGCTCACAAAAGTATGTGGATTTGATCAACATTGAAGAGAATACTTTTTCCACACTACCTATTCACGATGTGATCAGCAGCGATTATGCTCCGTTGAAATACATTGCCCAATTAAGTGAAGAAGGTTATTTTGCTCCCTTGCACAGCCGTCTGATGGAGAAAGATCGCCACCGCGTTGTTCTCACATTTGATGAATTACTGCGAAAAACGAACTTTGCGGTAAGTATGCGCAAGATACTGCAAAAATTGGAAAAAAACTACAATTCACCGGTGGATATGGAATTCACGCTGCATCTGGAGGAAAAAGAACCTGGTATTCCCACCATCCAATGCACCATCTTGCAATGCCGGCCGCAGAGCCATCTATCTGACGGCGTTGAAGATCAAATTCCCACAAACCTGGAAGAAAAGAATATCCTCTTTTCCACTTATTTTATGGTACCCCAGGGAATGGTCACCAACATCACGCATGCCCTTTTTGTTCCTCCTGAAGAATATTACAAATTGGATGAAGCCGGTCGTTATAAATTGGCACGCGCGATCGGGCAGCTTAATTCCAAAATACTTGAAAAACAATACGTGTTGATAGGTCCCGGAAGATGGGGCAGCACCAATACTGATTTGGGAGTTCCTGTCGCTTACAGTGATATTTTCAATACTGCTGCATTGATCGAACTTTCGGGGAAAGATATCGGGGCAGCACCTGAACCATCTCTGGGAACGCATTTTTTCCAGGATCTTTTAGAGGCCCAGATCTATCCACTCGCAATCCTGGTGGATGATCCAGAAAATGTATTTCAAAAATCGTTCTTCTACCACGCTCCCAACCGGTTGGGAGATTTCATCACAGCCGATGACTGGTTGAAAAATATTTTGCGCTTACTACCCATATCAACCTATCGAAAAGAGAATCACCTCAAGATCATCATGGATGAGGAAAAAAGTTATGCAGTTGGTTTCTTAGAGCCCGACAAGAAAGAGTAGATTTTTCTATTTGACAAAAAATACCCGGCTTTTTGAACTGGGTATTTTTATTGTTTTATAATTAGAACTTTTGTACTATTATTCTGTCGGTGTTTCTTGTAGGAGGTCTGCCACGCTGACAAAGATATAACCCATGTCTTCCAATCCATTGATTGTGTCATAGAGATCTTGCGAAGGCTGCCAGTGATGGAACATAAAAGATACTACCCCATCTCTGACAACGGAATACATATCTGCAAGAGCAAGTTTTCCTTCGGGGGTGGGAGGAACGCCAAATTCAGGATCCCCGCCTTCTTCCAGGTATCCCAGATTTTCGGGGATGATGCGTAAGCCATAATTTGAATTAAAAATCTGGTATGGAAAAGTTTGTGTAATATAGGGAGTTTTCGTGTAATCTATATTGGAATCCTTCGAAGCAGCCTCCAAATCATTGAAAACTTGAATACGCTCATAGATCACATCGAAAGAATTGCTAAGTGCAAAATAGGTATTGGGAGAAGCAGAATAATGAGGTGTTTCCCAGATCAGCGGAGCATAACCCAGCGCTTTTTCAAATTGTTCAACACCATCCTTGATGCGCTCATCTGCCCAGGTATAACTATCTTCAGGGAATGGAATATCATTCTCCCCATCCCAGAATTCATAATCGACACCCGTAATGGAATCATGCTGATGAGTATATCCATGCAAAACAGGAGTTCCACCTCGTTTGATCATATATGCAATTAAATCTTGCAGCATGAAATCTTCATAAAGATACACCGTCTTCCCAGGCTCTCCCCATACTCCTTCGGGATCAGTATTAACAGGGATGACTCCAAAAGCAAACGGAATATCTTTCTCATAGAGAAAATCCACTTGTTCTTTTACCAGGTCATAATTCGTATTACCCGGCATGAGATCTTCGAAGCGCGCCAGCGCCCGGTGGCTTTCTGTAACAGTCGTGTTTAGAAGATCATGCAGCAGATCAGCAAAAACCAGATAGCTGGCATAAAAATTAGCCAGCGGATTATGTGTGATGTAGAAGAAATCTCCACAGCGAATGGCATACGGTTGATCTTTGGCTCCCGCTATTTGGAGAGTTGCCAGTTCCTCACACTGTGATCCCGCCTCAATGCTGACCAGGTTGAAATATACATCCGATTCAAGACGGGGTAATTCTTTGTCTTTATAAATGATCTTTACTTCCGGATTGATGATCCCGGCTTCAACATATTCAAATCCGAATTTATCAGCCGCACTCCATTCTTCATTTTTAAAAAGCTGCCAGATGTTGGAATTCATCCATAGAAATGGATAATCGGCATTAATGACATCTTCTAAAAAATTATTACTCAAAGGATAGTCGTAAATATTCCCGATATAGATTCCAGCCGCAAAATCATCGAGCATTCCGCCCCGATAATCAGCAACATCCATGATTGAAACATCGGTATTGAAATGACCTAAAAGATTGCGCACCATACTGGCATAGATCTTTCCATAGTTCCATTGATCCGCCGGATCATCATCATAAAAAACAGCCACTTTTTTCGCAGTTGCTGAATCAATGGTTTGAGAAATTTCAATTTGATTTACTATCGGTGTTTTTGCCTTCGTACATCCCAGTAGAAGTGTCAGGCAAAACACAATCAACATGATTGCATTTTTCTTTTTCATCCAGTGACTGTTATTTTTCATTTCATACCTCGCAGAGCCTTAATCGGTCAATAGTTTTTGTCTGCTGAAGGAACGCACCCCTATTCTGCCGATGATTGCTGCAATTCCCCAGAAAACGATGCCCATGATCAGGGCAACCAATGGGCTGAGGAATAACACCCCGGTCATCTGTCCGATAAAGAACACAACAACAACCAGCACTACAGAAGAACTGGTTTGATAAGCTCCTTGGAAGGTTTGAGCTTTTGTTGAGATCAACACGGTAAGAGATATGCTCATTGCTATCAGCGCCGGAGAGACCCAGAAGATCAACAACCACCAAACTGGCAGCGGGAACCATAACCTCCCAAAACTGGCATAGGGGACAGCATTCACAATAATAGTATAGAGGAAAAAACAGATCCAAGTGATCACAATGGCAGGTATTCCTGCCGCCATAACCTTGCCTAGAAATAGTTCCTGATCGCTGATGGGCAGGTAGAGCAATGCTTCCATTGTCTTTCTTTCTTTTTCACCCGCAAAAGATTCTGCAGCAATAGTACTGGAAAACATCAAGGGCACCATCAGGAACATGGGAGCAAAAATATATCCAAGTACGGCGACGATCATAGTTTGAGTGGAATCCAGCCCTTCCAATACATCTCTCATTTGTGCAGGCATAGTAGCGAAAAAACTCTGCATATCAGGGTCCGTGGTGAAATCTTCGACAGCACCTGTTACATTCGGCAGAATCAGGGTGATCAAGAGGGGGAAGACCACAATGAAGATCAACGGGACGATCATGATCGGCAAGAAGGTTGATTTATTCTGTTTTACTTCCAACCAATCTTTTTGTGCAATCGTAAAACTATTTTTTATGTTCATGCTTCACCTCATCCTGTCCCTCCAGTTTGAAATAAACCTCTTCGAGAGAAGGGATCTCCGGGATAACAGACAGGACAGCCAAACCCTTACCGATCATCCAAGTTAAAATTTCTGGCACGTCATCATAATCTGAAACGCCCAGCAGTAATTCCTTCTCACTTTGCAGATTCGCATTCTCGACAGGTTTCAACTGGGATAATTCCATTTTTAACGCTACAGACAGGGGTTTTTGGAAAGTAAAATGTACACGTTTTGCCAAACCAGCTTTTTCACGCAATTCCTGAAGCGTCCCTTCAGCCAATAATCTTCCTTCATGCATGATGGCTGCATGGTCGCAAACCTGCTCCGCTTCATACAGGCGGTGTGTGCAGATCACCACGCTGCAGCCCTCTTCTCTTTTTACTTTCAGGATCAGATCCTGCACCTGGCGGGCGATCTCCGGGTCAAGGTTAGAGGTCGGCTCATCCAGAAATAAAAGTTCCGGGTGGTGCAGTAAGGCACGTGCAATAGCCAAGCGTTGGCGCATTCCACGACTGTATGTCCCCACTCGCTGGTTAGCATGCTCAGACAGTTCAAAATAATCCAATAATTCCTGAATACGATTGTGTAGATCGGTTGCGCTCATGCCATTCAATTTGCCGAAAAATGTTAGATTTTCTACTGCAGTCAGGCGTTCATAGAGCGCCGGGGTTTCGGTGAGCACACCCGTCTTGCGGCGAACCGTGATGCCATCTTTATACGGATCGCATCCCAAAACAGACATACTTCCGGAAGATGCGTTCAATAACCCATTCACCAAGCGGATGGTGGTTGTTTTTCCTGCGCCGTTCGGTCCTAATAAAGCAAAGATCTCCCCTTTTTGCATCCGAAAGCTCACATCGCGCAACGCAAATCCTTTTGAATATTGAAAAGACACTTGATTCAAATTGATGACGTCCATATTCCTCTCTTTTCTCGAACCCATCAATTATATAACCAATCCTAAAGAGTTCTGTTTCACATGAAACATTAAAACCGGATTGGGGTACTGTTTCACGTGAAACATACCCGCATATTTGACTTTCCTCACTTTTTTCCTTTCAATCTTGGCTTGCGTGGTAGAATGTGGGTGCAGTATTTCTGGTATTGGAGGTATTAAAAATGGGAGCTGAAGAAAAAGGCACCTTTAAACTAAAGGTGGGGCTGGCTCAAATGCTCAAGGGTGGCGTCATCATGGATGTCGTTACCCCTGAACATGCCAAAATTGCAGAAGAAGCGGGCGCTGTAGCCGTCATGGCTCTGGAACGTGTACCGGCAGATATCCGGGCGCAGGGCGGCGTTGCTCGTATGAGCGATCCTGAATTAATCTTGAAAATTATGGATATTGTTTCCATTCCCGTCATGGCAAAAGCCCGCATCGGGCATTTTGTGGAAGCACAAATATTAGAAGCGCTCGGCATCGATTACATCGATGAATCTGAAGTGCTCACACCCGCTGATGAGGAACACCACATCAATAAACATGCTTTCAAAGTACCATTTGTATGCGGCTGCCGTAATCTTGGTGAAGCTCTCCGCCGCATCGGCGAAGGCGCAGCTATGATCCGCACCAAAGGCGAAGCCGGTACTGGTGATGTAGTGGAAGCAGTCAGACATGCCCGCCGCGTGCTGGGAGAGATCCGTAAATTACAAAATTTGCCAGAAGAAGAAGTGATGGCTTTCGCTAAAGAATTGGGTGCTCCCTATGAATTAATGATGGAAACCAGAACATTGGGGTGCTTGCCTGTGGTTAATTTTGCAGCCGGTGGCATTGCCACGCCCGCAGACGCTGCTCTGATGATGCAATTGGGTGTGGATGGCGTCTTTGTGGGTTCCGGCATCTTTAAGTCCGGTGATCCGGCAAAACGTGCAGCAGCTATTGTCAAAGCCACGACCCACTACAATGACCCGAAGATCCTGGCTGAAGTCAGCCGCAACCTGGGTGAGCCCATGGTTGGCAGACAGGTTTCCGATATTCCACAGGAAGAATTGATCGCCGATAGAGGTTGGTAACATCCCATGAAGATCGGTGTGCTTGCTCTGCAGGGTTCATTTCACGAACATCAAAACATCCTGCAAACGCTTGGCGTGCAGGTTGTGCAAGTTCGCCTGCCGCATGAATTGGATGGTCTGAATGGGTTGATCATTCCCGGTGGGGAGTCGACCACTATTGGGAAACTGGCTGTTGATTTTGGTCTATTGGAACCATTACAGCGTTTCGGAAAAGAGCATGCCATCTGGGGCACCTGTGCGGGAAGTATTTTCCTTTCGAAAGATGCTCACCGCCAGCAGCCCTTGTTGGGTCTTATGGATATCCAAGTGGAACGCAATGCCTTTGGTCGGCAGGTGGATAGCTTTGAGATCGATTTGGAAATTCCCATTCTGCAATCCGTCAGCAAAGAAAAACCGGTCTTCCACAGTATTTTCATCCGTGCTCCCTTGATCGAAAAGGTTGGAAAAGAGGTGGAGATCCTGGCAAAGTTGCCCAATGGAAAGATCGTAGCCGCCAGGCAGGATCACCTGTTGGCAACTTCGTTCCATCCTGAACTCACCGAGGATACGCGTTTTCACCAGTATTTTCTGGAGGTGGTTCAATAGATATCCGGCATTTTAACCTGATGGATTTTCCAATCGCGTTAAAGAACGCCCAGAACGTTCTATGTCTCGACATGGAACGTATTTTTTTAAGGGGAATTGAGAATCCATCTTATGATTTTTTAAGGAATTGTTTCTTTTCAAAAGACGGCATTTCTTCATTTCGAGTCCAAGAAGCTGATAATCCTGAATTTGCACAGATGCAATATGGTGGAAATTCTGCAGCGCTTTTATATGGTATTCCTCTACAAACATCCAATTCTTCAAAACTGGTGGAAGCCCTTTGCCAGATAGCAGCGGAAGCCGGGAAGTTTCATTTACTGGCAAATGTTCCGGCGGATAGTGATCAATGGCAGTATTTAAAAGAAAATGGTTTTCGAACATATTCCATCCAAACGATTTATAAGATCGATCATCTTCCTCATATAAAATCGTCTTCACCGCAATGGTGCTTTGAAACAGATGAAGACCGAAATAGTGTAGCTTCTTTTTATTCACGCTTCCTTTCACCGCTCGAAGCTTCCCTTCAATCATGGAACTTTCCGGATGTTTTTCATTTAATTTTGCACGATCCATCAGCATGCATCCGGGGAATCACACGTATCCGCTTTTTTGCTGACCGGGCAGTTCTACTGCCCATGCTGGATGCAAATTGCAGCGACCCCGAACAGCACATAGCTGCACTGTTTCACGATTGCTCCAAGTATTTTTCAATGATATTTATTCGTGAATTCACCAATCGTCCTTTTAAAAAAGAAATTTTCGGAAAGGATGCGGAGATTTGTCTGCTTGAAAATCACTCCATGGTAAGAAATCTTGCCTCGTTCAGCACGATAAAGAATTTTCAGCTGGCTGAATATCTGGATGAAAAAGGGATCGCCAGACCATCCACCCCTTTTTCGCACTCCCGGTGATTATGATTTTCCGTAATACATCCCTCCGATTCATGAGATAATTAGGAAGAAATAACCATGAAGCAAAACAATATCACGGATGATTTATCCGCCTTACTTTCTGTATTACCATCCGAATTCACCCGAGTGCTTGATCGCGAAAACCAGAGTGATGATCTGCTCGAAATCATCATGGATCTGGGTCGAGTTCCTGTAGCACGCTATATTGATCACGAACTCAATCTCAGCGAAAAAGATATCACACATGAAGTGATTCAGGATACGGTTTCCCGTATCGGTGAATTTGACGGTGACAACCGGGCAGGGATAGAGCGCACTCTGCACCGTATTTCGGCTATACGCAATAAAAAGGGGGGCGTGATCGGCCTCACCCTGCGCGTCGGAAGAGCTGTGTACGGTACCATTGATATTATTGAAGACCTGGTTAAATCCGAAAAAAGCATCCTTTTGCTCGGTAAACCCGGTATCGGCAAAACTACTATGTTAAGAGAAGCTGCCAGGATCAGGGCAGAAAATTCGCGTGTCGTCATCGTTGATACTTCTAACGAAATTGGCGGTGACGGTGATGTCCCGCATCCTGCCGTAGGGCGTGCCCGACGTATGCAGGTTTCAAACCCATCACTCCAGCATGAAGTGATGATTGAGGCTGTTGAAAATCATAATCCGGAAGTGATCGTGATCGATGAGATCGGGCGCGAACTCGAAGCGCTGGCAGCTCGCACTATCGCCGAGCGTGGTGTGCAGTTGATTGCCACTGCTCATGGGCGCACCCTAGAAAATCTACTCCTGAATCCAACTCTTTCCGATCTAATCGGCGGCATTGAATCGGTCACTCTTTCCGATGAAGAAGCTCGCAGACGCGGAACCCAAAAAACTGTGTTAGAACGCAGGGCACCTCCTACTTTTGATGTGCTTATCGAAATCCAGGACCGCAATCAGCTTGCCATCCATCAGGATGTGGCAGCTTCTGTTGATGCGTTGGTACGCGGTTACCCGCTTGAACCTCAGATTCGTATGCGCGATGAAGATGGCAAGATCCATATCCAGGAACCACAACGCCGGGTTGAAACCGCCATGGTTCAAGCCCAGGGCTTGCGCCGCCAGAGCAGTAACGGCACGCATGGAAGCGAAGACAAACCAACAGCCTATTCTTCCAACCGGAATATTGGATCATCTGTAAAAGAACAGCAGCCCCTGCTGCCTCCGATGAATATTTATCCATTTGGTGTGGCACGAAACCGCTTGGTCGAAGCAATCCGCCGGCTGGGGCTACCCGCAAAAGTTGTGCGCGAACTGCAGGATGCAGATGTTTTCATTACACTTAAATCCTATTACCGCAGCAGGCAAAAACCAATCTTGTTGGCTGAGGAAAGAGGAATTCCCATCTATGTCCTGCGCGCTAATTCTGAAAATCAAATGGAACAAGCGCTGGCTGAAGTTTTCAATCTGGGCGGTTCAACCGGAAAACCCTTGAATTACGATCGCATCAGCCAGGAAGTTCATACAGCCATTGATGCGGTGCTGGCTGGAAAACACTGGGTTGACCTTGCCCCAGCTTCGGCAAAAATACGCCGCATTCAACATGAGCTCGTTCGAGAAGCCGAGCTGACTTCCCATTCTTATGGAAAAGAACCCAATCGCTATGTGCGAATTTTTCGTGAGTGAAGCTTATGTTCATAACTCTTGAAGGTCCCGATGGAAGCGGAAAAACACAGCAGATTCAACTACTGTCAGCGTTTTTGGAATCCAAAGGGTATACGATATTCTTTTCGCGTGAGCCAGGTGGCACAGAAATTGGTGACAAGATCCGCACTATCTTAATGGATATGCACAATACTACTATGCACCCTCGCACAGAAACTCTGCTTTTCTGTGCTTCACGTGCCCAGATCGTGGAACAGGTCATTAAGCCAAAATTGCAGGAGGGGTACATTGTTATTCTTGACCGCTATGCTGATTCGACCTTGGCATATCAGGGTTATGGACATGGAAATGATCTGAAAATGATCCGTGAATTGCTAACTTTTGCCACGGGTGGATTAAAACCTGACCTCACCATCCTGCTCGATCTTGATCCGGAGGTTGGCTTGAAACGCAGGAAACAGGGTGGTGGCGAGTGGAACCGCCTGGATGCTTACCAGTTGGAGCTGCATAAACGCGTGCGAGCAGGGTATCTTGAAATGGCTGCTCAAGAGCCAGAGCGCTGGCGCATCGTTTCAGCAGACCAGCCGATCGAAGTGGTACAATCAGACATTCAAAAAATAATATTAGATTATTTGGAGTAAAATACTCTAATTACAATTAGAAAGGGAAATTCCATGCGAAGATATATAATTGCTTTTCTTTTGCTTGCATTGCTTTTCGCAACCGCCTGTTCAAAAAGCAGCGACGCAAGCACTGCAGCAGATGCTACACAGATTACTGCTGATACCGCAGCAGAATCCCCAACTGCAGAAGCGACAGTTGCCCCATTTACAACTGTTGATGAGCCCTGTAAAGCATTCAATCTAATTGACGATGTGCTGCTCTCACCGGTCGATGAGAATGTTCCGGCAATTACAGATGCCGATCTCAGCTATGGACCTGCTGATGCTAAGTACACATTCATTACATATAGTAACTTCACCTGTTCTCATTGTGCAAACCTGGAACCGATTTTGGTTGCGCTCCAAGGATTATACCCACAGGACGTTCGAGTGGTTTTCCGCTATGTAACCACCGGTGGTGTCTCAAATATTGCAGCGCAGGCTGCCGAAGCCGCAAATATGCAGGGTAAGTTCTCTGAGATGAAAACTATCCTCTTTGAGAATCAGGCAACCTGGTATTACTTCAGCGAAGATGAATTTCGCACCTGGTTGGATGAACAAGCCACTGCATTTGGTATGGATGTGGATCAATTCAATGTTGACATGAATTCCGAGAATACTCTCAACAAGATTGACTACAACCGTTCCATGGTTGATGAACTGGGCATTACCGGAACCCCCACTTTATATCTCAACAACCGGCAGTACAGCCCTTATCAGGACCGTAGCATTTTCACACTTGCCACCATGTTAAATGTTTTGGGAATTGCCGACCGTCAGCTGGGAGATTGCCCCACAGTTGATACTGATTTTTCAAAAGATCTCCAGGCGGTAATTTCCACCACCCAAGGTGATATTGTGGTGGATCTATATGAAGACGAAGCCCCCTATACTGTTGCCTATTTCAAGTATTTGGTTGAGAATGGCTGGTATAACAATACCAATATCTTTGTTTCAACCAGTGAATATGTCATTAGCGGCGATCCTTCCAACACATTGTATGGCGGACCTGGATTCACTTTTTACAACGAGATTTCCACAGATCAAACCCTGGATGAAGAGGGACTACTGGTTTCATTCAATCGATTTGGGACCGGGTACAATTCCGGATTGATCATGTTGACCAAAGGTGCTGTTACTGATTTTTCCGGTGAGGTTTCGATATTTGGAAAAGTTATTGAAGGAATGGACGTACTGAACGCCATGCCCGATCGCGCATACTCGTTGGATCCTGCCGATCCATTTTATGACAGCATTACCAATATAACCATTGTTGAAAAATGATGACCGTTGAGAGAAGAAAAAATGATTGGTTGAAGATCAGCCAGTTCATTTTTAGTTTGATCGCATTCTTAATAACAACTATCAGTGCCGCCAGCTGTTTTGCTGGCGGTCTTCTTTTTCGTACAACCTTCGGGTTCTCCATGGAAGAAGCAAAGCCGCTTCTATCATTGGGTTCGATGAGCGTTTTGCTGGCATTGATCCATTTTTCAGCACTGGTAAATGCATTAAAAGAACCAACGCTTTCAAAAACGACTGCGAATACGAAAATTAACTCATTTATCCTGGCATCTGGGGCGCTGTTCTGTTGGGCGGTCGTCTTAATCCTGACCTATTTTCATATTGGTGAGCAGTTCTTCAACTCAATCCAATCCTATCTGACCCCGCTGGAAATCTGGATACCGATCTGGTGGTTTGTGGAGTTTGGAAAAAGAAACCTACCCCGCATTACAGCGCGCAAGCGTTCTGCGGCTTTGAGTCTTGGCTCCAGCTATACTGTCCTTCTTATCATTTCTCTTGAACTGATAGTCATAGCTTTGATCATCGCTGGTGTTTTGCTCTACCTGAACGCTCAACCCCATATTCAGCAGTGGTTAAAAACCATTACCATTCCACAGAATCTTACTCAGGTAGACGAGCAGTTTTTGGAACGGTACATTGTCGTTCTTTTTCAGAATCCATGGTTTCTTGCGGTTGTTTTTCTAGTGATTGGTATCATCGCTCCTTTCATTGAGGAAAGCTTGAAACCTCTGGCAATATGGGCTCTTCGAAAGCGTCCGCTTTCTCCTTCGCAGGGGTTCGTTTTGGGGTTATATTTTGGCGCTGCATTTGCACTGATTGAAAACGCCGGCATGATCATTCAGCTCGGTTCGGAAAGTCTGGTTGAAAATATTCTCTTGCGTGCATCAACAGCCTTGTTGCATGTTACCTGCAGTGGGCTGGTAGGCTGTGGTTATGCGCGTTCCATGCAGCCAGGGAAAAATAGTGTTTTCCTAAAACCGCTCTTGACTGCATTCCTCCTTCATGGAATGTGGAATTCCTTGGCAGTTCTTTTCAGTTTATCGTCATTCTCTTCCCAATTGAATATCAACTGGCTCTTCTCGCCAATCTGGAAAACGGTATTCACCATTGCCGTGATTCTGGAGTGGATGGTGATATTGTTCCTCCTGTGGAAAAAGAATATAAAATTGAAAAAAGAAACCCAAGTTGAAGCGCATAGAAATAGTGAGGACGGGGTTCTCATGAATGAAGTAGAATAAACCAGGAGAACAAACCAGTGAAGAGATCAACACTGCAGTGCCTTGTACGATTTCTCATGCGTACACTAACGAAAACCCAATTCTTTGGATTGGAAAATATCCCGACGGAAGGTGGAGTAATTATCGCCATTAATCACCTTTCTTATCTTGATATCCCGTTGCTCTTCATTAACCCACGCCGCCCGGATATCACTGCCTTGATCACCACCAAATATCAAGCCCATCCATTCATTCGTTGGTTTTCTGAGACTGCCGGAGGAATCTGGATTGATCGCGACATTGCCGATTTTACAGCAATTCGCAAAGCTTCCCAGGTACTCTCGCAGGGGAAATCTCTGGGCATTTCACCGGAAGGTACACGCAGTCAAACTCATATGTTGGCTGAAGGAAAACAGGGAACCGCTATGCTGGCATTGAAGAGTGGCGTTCCCATCGTCCCCGCCGGAATTCAAGGGACCGAATTTGCAATTGATGAAATGAAGCATTTAAAAAAACCACATATGATCGCTTCTTTCGGCAAGCCTTTCACTTTGGCTCCCATCACTGATACCGAGACCCGTGCAGAGATCTTGCAACGTTATACGGAAGAGATCATGTGCCGCATTGCTGTTCTTTTACCGGAAAAATATCAGGGGGTATACAGGAATCACCCCCGTTTGAAAGAATTCGCTGTTTAAGTATGCCCAAATTGGTACTCCTCTGGATTTCAGCCACCTTTTTAGCTGGGATCATCACAGCTGGAGTAGCACCAATTTCGTCAGGCTGGTCTTGGGGTTTCCTTCTGGCAATTACTCTCCTTCTTTATTCCCTTGTTAAAAGAAAGAAGGAGTATGCTAAGCGATTCCTTTTTTTATCCCTTCTTCTGCTATCATTTTTCAGTGGTGCGCTGCATTATCAATTTTTTTCCCGGGAATCTTCCCCGAATCCTTTCACAAAATCCTCAACTAACGAGATACTCACTTTGCAAGGGGTAGTAGTAGAACCAACACTGGATTCCATCCAATATGGCGAGACAATTGTAGAACTCCAAAATATCTTGAACTCGTCCGGGAACTGGCAACCCGCAGATGGAAAAGTGAGAATACGGTTACCTGAATCGTTCAATTTTGAGTATCACACTGCCCTCACTCTAGAAGGAACATTGATTTCTGCCGTAGATACCAACAGTAAAGCCCACACCTCCTGGCTTAAATGCAATGGTATTGACTATCAGATGTTCTATCCAACTGTTGTGAAAGAAACTCCAGTTGAAAAGTTTTCGTTTATGGGTACCCTGTACGCTTCCCGCAGCAGGGCATACCAGATATTGCAATCGATCATGCCGTTCCCAGAAAATGAATTGCTGGCGGGCATTTTATTGGGAATCGAATCGCGTATTCCAGATTACTTGGGCGAAGCCTATCGCTTGACCGGTACCGCTCACATCCTTGCCATCTCCGGGTTCAATATCGCTCTGATCTCAGGTATCATCAGCAAATTCTTCAATCGCACCTTGCCGTATCGAACAGGGGC
>CAYLUJ010000040.1:13548-17632 GCA_964386805.1 uncultured Pelolinea sp.
GCACTGGTTTCTATTTTTGTAATTGCGCTCTACGCACTTTTTGTAGGTGCGCAGCCCTCTGTTCTTCGCGCGGCGTTGATGGGTATTCTTTTCATCCCAGCTCATCTTATTGGGCGCAGGATCATTGGCATTCATACACTTGCCATCACCGCCGCCTGTATGGCATTGTTCAATCCATACCTGCTGTGGGACGTTGGTTTTCAACTCTCCATCTGTGCTACATTTGGCATCCTAGTGTTCACAGATTTCTTCACACAAAAAACTGATGTTCTTCTGCAAAGAAGTTCTCTACCATCCAAAGAATTTCTTTTGGGATTTGTAAAAGACTTTCTGATCACTACATTCTCCGCACAGGTAGCAGCTTTCCCAGTTCTGATCAGCCATTTTGAGGAGTTTTCGTTGATCTCGCCCCTGGTAAATTTGTTCATCCTGCCCCTGCAGCCAGCCATCATGGTTCTGGGAGGTACTGCGCTTCTGGCTGGGCTCTTGTTTTATCCCCTGGGCAGATTGGTGGGCTTAATGGCGTGGTTCATCACCGCATTCAACAATCAGATCGTACTGCTGTTTTCTCAAATCCCCCTTACACTCACCTTTAATCACACCTGGGGTTTTTGGATCAGCCTAGCGCTGAATGTCCTGCTGGTCTTTCTGGTGCTACGAGAACAGAACAAGTCTCGTCTTCAGTCAAATTTATCACATGTCTAAGATCTTTTCTCTCTCCCTGCGCGCCTCCATATGATAAATGATATATAACAAGACTATCTTGGGAAGAAGAATTGGTATTAATACCGCATAATCTTTCTTTTAACAAAAAATCGACTAAAATTGGGAATCACTTTAGAAAGGGAACCTATGGATTGGCTGAAAACATCTCTTCACATCGAGACACACGGCAAAGAGATGCTTGAAATTTCCGACCAAATACAATCTTTGGTTCGTGAATGGGGTATTCAAGAAGGGATGTGTTTTCTCTTTTGCCCGCATACCAGCGCTTCGTTGGCGACCTGTGAAGCTTATGATCCCGGCGCACGCCGTGACGTAGAAGAATTCTATGAACGGCTTGCTCCCGAACGACAGAACTGGTACCAGCATACTCTGGAAGGCCCGGATGATTCCCCATCGCATATCCGTGCCACGCTTACGCAGAGCAGTCTGACCATTCCAATTGACAATGGTTGCTTGAGTCTGGGCACCTGGAAGGGGATCTTCCTATTCGAACACCGCTCTCATCCGCATCGTCGTGAATTGCTAATCCGCTGTTTAAAAGTAACATAAAATGTCCAATAAAGACTCTCTCTTCAATGTAAAACTTAAAATCGTCCTGGCTGTCATCTTCTGGGGAGGATCATTCATCGCCACAAAGATCGTCGTCCTGGAATCTTCTCCTGTGACAGTGGTCTGGTTGCGCTTTCTGATCGGACTACTGTGTTTATTTCCGATTATCCTAAAAAAGGGGGAGTTGAAAATTTCAAATTGGAAGGAAGTAGGCGAATATACCCTACTGGGATTTTTGGGTATCAGCCTGCACCAGTGGCTGCAGTCCAACGGTTTGGTAACCTCCCAGGCTTCCACTACCGCCTGGATCGTCGCATCCATGCCGCTCTTTATGGTCCTCTTCGGATGGATTTTCTTGAAAGAAAAATTGGGGAAGTTCGGTACCCTGGGTATTGGGTTAGCTACGCTGGGTGTGCTCACAGTGGTCAGTAGTGGTAACCTGGTAAGTTTATTTCGCAATGGCTTTGGCGCACCAGGGGATCTGCTTATCTTACTAAGTGCTCCTAACTGGGCAATCTACTCTATCCTCCTGCGAAAGACTCTGCAGCGGCAGACTGCTTTAAAGACAACTTTCTTTTCCATTTTATTCGGTTGGCTGCTGACCAGTATCCAAGTTCTGTTTGAAAAGGGGTGGCGGGATCTACCGGCATTGAGTCTTTCTGGTTGGGCAAGTATTTTCTACCTGGGAATATTCTGCACCTTTCTGGCGTATATCTTTTACTATGACGCCCTACAAAAATTATCCTCTGCTAGCGTGGGTGCTTACCTTTACATCGAACCGATTGCCACCATGCTGATTGCAGCAGTTGTCTTGCTTGAACCAATCACACTAGCATCCCTGCTCGGCGGCGCTTTAATCCTGTTAGGCATCAGCCTAGTTAATAAAAGTACTACCCGATCGCTTGAATCCACGGATTCAAAAACAAAACCGCTCACAGATGGGTGAGCGTATCCCTTGCACATAAACCGAAAGCTATCTCCTGTAGAAAATATCATCCATCAAGCGGGTCTAGGACTATTGTATATTGGTTTCTTTTCGCTCCTTTGTTACAATGAAAGGACCACCCATAAGAAACAGGTGAAATCTATGAGCATAAAAGAAAAAATTAAAAAGATCATCGGGGTAGTTTCTGTTGACCAGCAAACGCTACTCGATAATCTGTCAGAAAAAGAAAAGAAAGAAGTCGGTTCTATCAAACGCTGGGCATTTAAAGATGTGCTTGTACACAACGCTTTCTGGTGGAATGTTTTTCTGGAACGGCTACAAGCTGCCTCGCAGGGCAAAGAAGTAAAGAAAATGCCTGAGGATATCAACATGATCAATGATGGAGTGCTCGAACAGCATAAGAACGATTCGTGGGATGTCGTTCTAAAGGAGAACAAACGCATCAGGCAAGAAGTGTTGAAATGGCTTGACAAATTCAGCGAAGAGGATCTAACTGACACAGAAAAGTATGAATGGACGCGCGGACGCGCTCTCTACCACCAATTCCTGGGGGATTGCTGGCACGATGAATGGCACTACGCGCGCTACCTTGCTGAACACAACCGCCTGGACGAAGGGGTCGCCATGCAAGAAAATTTGGTGGCTCAATTAAAAATTTTGCCAGAATGGGAATACATTGCCGTGTATAACCTGGCTTGCTTTTATTCTGTCTCCGGCATGAAGGAAAAAGCCATTTCCACTCTTAGAAAAGCTCTCAAGATGAGTCCGGAAATGAAAGAATGGTCCAAAGAAGACCCCGATTTCGAAAATATCCGTAAAGACCCGGAATATAAAAAAATTTACGAAGAATAATCTGCATTCATTACCAGTAAGCTGTCCTCAATCTATCTGGAAAGCATTTCTGCCCCGATTTGTATTTCCTGTACTTGCCGCATGATCTTTTTCCTATACAAGGTTAACATGCTGAATTTATTGTCTGTCATATACTAATGCTGTACCTATTCGTAATTTACAGGAGAAAACATCATGGCACACTCAAAATTGATACCCAATCAAAAATATGCGGCTCTTGCAAGTGATCCGCAAATCGATCGTACCCTCAAAGCCCTCGAAGCGCATGGAATCCACGCCCTCCTGGCGCAAAATGGAGCGGAAGCCAAACAACTTGTGTTTGAAAACATTCCAGATGGGGCAGAGGTTTTTACTGCTACTTCTCGCACCCTCGATACTCTGAATATTCCCGAAGAGATCAATAAACGCTATGATTCTGTGCGCGTCAGGCTGGCATCCATGGACAATAAGACCCAAACGCGCGAGATGATTAAACTGGGCGCCACCCCTGAATATATGGTTGGCAGCGTGCATGCCGTGACTGAAGACGGCACGGTGGTGATCGCCTCTAATACGGGCAGCCAGTTAGCAGGGTATGTCGCCAGCGCCGCGCACGTGATCTGGGTAGTCGGTACACAAAAGATCGTCCCTAATCTGGATGAAGCCATAAAACGCATCTACGAATACACCCTTCCTCTGGAGGATGAGCGCATTTTACAAGCATATGGAATAAACAGCAATGTCAGTAAGCTATTGATCGTTCATAAAGAGGTTATGCCCGGACGTACCACCATGATCCTGGTCAAGGAAAATCTGGGATTTTAGATCTTAAATGATGCGCTGAAAAGGTGGATTTTTCATTAATTCACAGAGTTAATGGAGGCAATCTACCTTCATTCCTTATAATCCACGGAACGCCGCTCGTTCTTTTTTCGCGCGTGCTGGTGTTTGTGCTGTAGTCTGCGTTCTACTGAAGCGCGGCTGGGATTGGTCGCACGCCGCAGGTGTGGGGGGTGAGACGCCTCTCGTATT
>CAYLUJ010000041.1:0-12678 GCA_964386805.1 uncultured Pelolinea sp.
GTTATTGTTATAGAGGTTAAAGATTGGGATCTAAACGATTACTTTGTAAAAAAAGAAAACGAAAAAGTATCATGGTATCTTAAGAAGGGTTCCATGAAGGTGCTTTCGCCGTTTGAACAAGTTAAGAAGATTAAAGACTGCTTTTATGAAGGCGAAATTAAAGATCTTAGAAGCAAAAAAGCTAAAAATCAATCCTTCTACGGTATAGTAAAAACTCTTGTTTACTTTAATAACGTCACTAAGGATGAGCTTATAAGCTTCGGACAAGGGTGTCTTGCTTTTAAAAACAATCTTGAATAAAGTAGGGTATCAGGTTGAAACCGTGACAAATGGGGTATCCGCTTTAGATGTGATTAAGATCTCGCAACCCGACATGATCCTCCTCGATTGGATGCTACCCGGCATGAACGGGTTGGCTGTCTGCCAAGGAATTCGCCGTTATACAAACATCCCTATTATTGTAGTCACCGCATGCACTGATCAAGAAGAATTATTAACAGCTTTTGATGCAGGTGCAGACGATTACATTATTAAGCCCTTTGACAGAAATGAATTATTCGCTAGAATATACGCTCTCTTACGAAGAGAAGGAACAATCCAAAATCCAATCAAAACAAAACGCTTTAGCGCTCACGGTTTAGTCATTGATTTCGAAACCCATGAAGTATGGCTAGACGGGAAAAATCTATTTCTCCCGAGAACAGAATACGAAATACTGGAATATCTAGCTCAACATCGCAATCAATTATTGACATACGAGCAAATCATCGAATCCATTAACGCATTGATGGTCGAAAATAATCGCAACGCACTATATGTTCACATCAGCCGCTTACGAAAAAAAATCGAACCCGATCCTCAGAATCCAATACATATCACTACCCGCTGGGGGATCGGATATATTTTTATGCCTTATTGAAGACCCCTCTTTGTATTCACAGATCCGTAAGAATTCTGCAAGAAATTTCACCTGTAAGAAAGAGTTTTGTAAGAACCATATCCTAGAATCGTATGGTATGACCTCAAATATATTTTTCTAGGAGCAAAAATGGAATCTCACAATACAATTGAAACAATTACAAAATTAGAAGAAACGTTGGAAAATTTCTCGACTGAACCAGACCTAAATAGTATTCCTGCATCAATTTTTTCAGAGGTAAATTTTATTGAGAAGAACAACTATCTCTATGTCCAAATCGCATTAAATGATATTGATCTCGTCAAGGTAAAACTAACCGCTTCAGGAAAAACTTTGATCGTGCGAATACATCGCGACCAGGAAAATAATTTCATACGCATCATTTCCCTACCTGTTCAGGTCAATATTGAACAGGGCAAAGCAGACTATGCCGATAACATCCTGACAATTTGCTTCCCCATTCTCTCAACCAGCAGAGAAATCAATATTCAACATAGATGAGCGAACCTTCTTTATTTTTGTTCTCAAAAGTATATTGAAGGATCAACCAATAATAATTATTAAAGTATTTCGAGGTAAAAAATGCAGCATCCCATGTTAAAAAACGATGTATCTGGATATGAAGAACAACATCTTTCAGTCAGTACTTATTTAACGAAAAAAGATTTCACCCTCTATGTTGCTCTCCCGGATATTAAGCCAGGTGATGAAAAATTATTTATTTCAATTTTCGGTGACAATCTAACCGTTAATTATGAATTTTTTCTAGATGGAACGCAAAGCCAATCCAAAATCATTGCACTTCCCAAAGATCTTAATCTAGAAAAGATTAACTCCGAATTTGAAAAGCGTGTCTTGCGATTAGTCATTCCAAGAACTGATGCAATCCATCAAAAACATAACTCGGTGATTGTTTTAACCTTTCCTGTTGAAAAAACTGTTCAAAAGAATAAGATCGATTTTCCAAACATTGAGGTAGAAAAACCAATCACACATATCTCCAATCCATTTGTGACGATCGATAATCCAACGGAACTTATATATGATCTTTTCTCTGATTCAATTCGAAAAGAGGTCAAGGAATTCCATTTAACAATTCCGGATTTTAAAACAAGTCCATTGGTAAGCCTTCCAAACCTTGCAGCCATGCTAGGTATCAGAAACTTATGGATCAAGGATGAATCAAAACGCTTGAAATTGAATTCGTTCAAGGTATTAGGGGGATCTTATGCGATTGCAAAAACAATTCAAAATCTTCTGCAAAATAAAAACGCATCTTTAGATTTCAAGAACTTAACCGCACATAAAACCAGTCAGAAATTAGGACGAATCATCTTTGCGGCTGCAACAGATGGAAACCACGGAAGAGGAGTAGCATGGGCAGCATCACAACTTGGTTACCAATCCATCATTTACGTCCACAAATTGACGTCGCAAGCTCGAATTCGTGCTATTGAAAAAGATGGAGCAGAGGTGGTGGTTGTAGATGGTACCTATGATGATGCAGTTTGGAAAGTGAACGAAGATGCAAAAAAAAATGGATGGATAGTAATTTCAGATACCGCCTGGGAAGGGTATGAAAATATTCCCAGGTGGGTGATGCAAGGGTACACCACTATGTTGTCTGAGATTCAGGAGCAATTGACCGAACAAGGGATCGAAAAACCAAGCCATATTTTTGTGCAAGCGGGGGTTGGGGCATTGGCTGCTTCCACGATCGGGTTCTATACAGCGCTTTTCAAGCAAGATCGCCCGAAGACGATCGTGGTTGAACCAAACAAAGCAGCCTGCCTTTTTCATTCTATTGAAATTGGGGATGGGAATCCTCATTCCTTTGAGGGAAATCTGGATACCATCATGGCTGGTTTGGCCTGTGGCGATCCCAATCCGTTGGCATGGCCAATCTTGCGAGATTGTGCTGATTACTTCATCAAAAGCCCGGATTATGTTGCAGCAAAAGGGATGCGAGTGTACGGTCTTCCCCTCAAAGGTGATCCTTTTATCATTTCTGGAGAATCAGGAGCGGTTACCCTGGGTACACTCATATTCCTGATGCAGTGGGATAGTTCCGAACCATTAAGACAGGAATTAAATCTACGTGACCAGTCAGATGTCCTCCTTATTAACTCAGAAGGGAATACTGATCCTGTACATTTCCGAAATGTGGTATGGGATGGCGGAGAATCAGTCCCAACTATTTATAAGAATTATTGGCCATAAAAATCCGATGAAAAGGAAACAAGAAATGACAAAGATAAATATTGAAAAAATCAAAAAAGAACTTGAAGAAAAAAGAGAGGAGCTTATCTCGTTCCTGAAACCTTCCCAAGAAAATGAGAAAATAGACCTGGATGATTATGAGCTAGCTCATCATTACCAATTATCCGAACAGCAAAATTCACTAAATTCCCACAATCAAAATATCCTTTTGCAGATAGAAAATTCATTACAAAAAATAGAGAACGGGACCTATGGAATGTGTGATAAATGTGGAATGCCAATTGATCCAGATAGGTTAAAAATATTACCCTATGCAAACTTTTGTGTAGACTGTTTAAATCGATTTCCATCTAAATTGATCGATTCAACCAATCCTATTGAAAAGTAGTATGGAAGAATCTTTGGCAAAAATAAACTCCTTTCCAATTAATCTAATTCTTTCAGAAAAATAAAGAATAAAAAAGATGCGCTTGATATTTTCTTTTGCATCTTTTTATGGGTCCGGTAGGATTCGAACCTGCGACCAAATGGTTATGAACTGCACGCGCAAAACTTAAATAGGAAAGTATCGGAGCAAGGGAGATGGTAAGTAAAAAAAGAGGAAACGGTGAAAAAAGTGAGAATCACACGCTGCACTTGCGGTTCGGGGAAAAGTTTCGGGTTACTGCATACATTGAAAAATAAGTAAAAATATTATTAAAAAGATTGATCCACAAATCCTTTTTAGAGATTACTCCAGAATTTACTGCTTTGAGCATCAAGGCGATGACACGATGTTTTTTTATGATGAGAAAGTATAACCGCCTATAAATAAATGGAAAACCCATGATGATCATTAGTACTCAACATGGGTTTTCTATACAAGATCCGTAAGTCCTTTTTGATACCGATCTCAAGTGTATTTGTTATCGATACGGAAGATCCCTAATGAGCTCGATCTGACTTCACTACAATGGTGGTATTCCCATTGACCGGTCGATATACCGGTATTTTCTCTCCTGCCACTTGCGCCTCAGTCACCACACCCGATCCACCAAATTCTCCTCTGCCTGAATCATCCACCCATACTTTACTGTAGCCGCCTCCCTTCCATGAGAGCGTTACATTTGCCTTTGTCCACGGATCATCTCGTCTATCCACCAGGATTAAAGTATTTGCCATTTTTGTCCTCGTTTATCATTTTTTTTGATGCTTACAATTTTGAATCTGCCAGAATGTAGTATTCCATGGCTTGTTCTTTTGCATCTTCCAATCTCTCCTCATCTACATCTGAGTAATCAAGTTGATTGACATCAAATGCTTTGATCACCCCGTATATTTCTCTCCAGATATTATTTTTGATTCCTTCGCAAAAATCTGCCATCTTGAACATTCTTTCTGTGTTACCTAAGTACGCCACTGCGCTGGCGGGCTTTTTTTGTAGATTGCGGTTATATACTTCCATTAGATTTTGGATGCTGGTTGTGAAATGCTCGTTGGATATACCGGCTGCCGCAGCGGTCACCCCCAACGTAACGCCTTTGAAAAGGACGTTCATGGCTGTTCCCACAATGGTATCCGCTGCCCCCTGTCCTTTATAAGCCACCGGATTTTTCCCCGCAGTCGCAGTTTTCAATTTGCAGGAATAGAACACTGCCAGATAATAATATCCCGCAAAACTATCAGCATCCAGCTCGATCGCTTTCTCTGCCATTTTTTCCATTTCAGATAAGATCTTTGAATCATTGCTGCCCTGCTGGCTTTGGCAAATGAAATAGAAATACAAAAAATCGGCAAATTCTCCATAAACGCTCGAAATAAAATCTCGATTTTCTTCATCAATAATCGTGTCTATTGCAGGGATCAGCTTCTTCCGAATATTATCAGCGATTTGATAATCTTTGATGCTTTCATTATCATGACCATTTTGCCAATACTTATGAAATAATTTATATTGGGTCTCGATGTTGTCTGTTTCCATGTTAGATCTCCGTATTTTGATTTGATGTTGTTTTTCGAAAGTTAGGATTGTTTTGGATAGATTACCCGCTTGTCGATAGGGTGGGATTTAAAAATATTTCCTTTCTTTGTGAATTAATGAGGGTCTCTCTTGATGGTATTGCTCAGCTTAACATCCGAATCCTTTTTCATTATATATGAGCTTTCAAGTATTCCTTTAAAAAAGAAAAGATACAAAAGTAAATGTCACTTTGTATCTCTAGTGGGCCCGGCAGGATTCGAGCCTGCGACCAAGCGGTTATGAGCCGCGCGCTCTGCCGCTGAGCTACTAGCATTATATCAACGAATGTAAAGGTACTATCGTCGAATATCCGGCTCTCACCAAAAGCGGAAGGTATTCTCTCCTTCCGCTTCATTTTCCTATTTCAGAATCAATGTGGTGCATGGGAAGCGCTTTTTCACAAGCAGCAGCATGAAGCCATTTACCACAACCAGCCCGCCAAAGAATCCACCAACGGTGCGGCTCTTCATCAATTAATATATTTCCTGTAACTCGCAGTTTATTATTTTTTTCTATCCAATTCTTTAATCATCTCCACTTTCGGCAATGATCTTCCTCCTGCAAATTCACTTCCTAACCAAATATCAAGGTTTTTCTTGGCTGCGTTAACACCAATAACCAAACTGCCAAAAGTAGCAATTTGCGCATCATTACTTGCTCTTGCCCTCTCTGCCGAATAGGGATCATGAATAACCGCCGCTCTAATACCCGGGATTTTATTGGCAGTGACTGCCATTCCTATTCCTGTTCCGCAGACAAGAATTCCTCTACCATAACCCTCTCGTAATAATTTTTCGCACAGCGCGATAGCTATTTGGGGATACAGAACTTGCTCATTTGTGTTTACGCCCAAATCGATCACAGCGTAGTTTTTTTCAATTAAATAATCTTTTAATTGGTTTTTGAGAACTAGACCAATTTCATCGGATCCTATTAAAATAGATTGCGTATTGTTAGACATTTAATTTCCTTCTCTCTAATGATTTTTCATCTCAACTAATTCAAATTTTTAATACAAAACATTTATAAGGAAGCCTGCTACCTTTCCCTTTGAAAGAACAACAAACCGGGCGATTCAATATAGTCACCTATTAACTGCAAAAATCTTGCTGCTGGTGCCCCATCAATCAGCCGATGGTCATATGTCAGACTAAGAGTCATCATATTTGCCATATCAATTTGGTTATTTCGTACAATCGGCTGCTTTGTAATCTTTCCAATACCCAGAATTGCACTTTCGGGATAATTTATGATGGGTGTAAAGGATGAGATTCTATATAACCCAAGATTACTTATTGTGAAAACTCCATCCGAAAAATCTTCAACTGTACCCTTGCCTTTTTTTATCCGATCAATCAATCCATCCATTTCCATGGCAAGGGATTTGAGAGATTTTTGATTTACTTTCTTTAATACAGGAACCATAAGACCCTTGGGGGTATCGATTGCAATTCCGATATTTATCTCATTTTTTGTAATAATTTGATCAGTTTGAAGTTGTACAAGAATATTTGGATGATTTTGTAATGCCTCAGCACAGATTATTGCCAGAATCAGATCGTAAGAAATCTTAACATTGGCATCTTTCAATAATAGATTTAATTTTCCCCTTAACTCCACTATTTCATCGGCAATTACCTCTGAATGAAGAGTGGAGTGAACCGTTGTTAGGTGGCTTTGAACCATCTTTTCTGCAATTCTCGCCCTAACACCTGATATTGTTTCGCTATTTCTGATTTCAGGGAGTGGTTTTTTGTTGTTTAATTTATCATTTTCTACATCAACTTTAATGATGCGGTTGTAGGGACCGCTGCCCTTCATTAAGGACAAATCAATGCCATTCTCTTTTGCAATTTTTTTTGCTAACGGTGATGCAAAAATTCGATCCTTCTTTGGTTTTGATTCTGATCTTGCTCTCTCGTTAGTATCTTGGTGAGAGTTTTCTATTTCGATTATTTTCGATGATTCTTCGGAAATGCTTTCCCCATCTTCATAGATCAAACCCACAACTTGACCTGAAGAAATGATCGTATCCTCATGAATTACATGTTTAATAATTCCGGTTTCCGCAGCTTCTATTTCAACAACGGCTTTATCAGATTCAGCTTCAAAAATGATTTGCCGTTTATTTACTTTTTCCCCATTTTTTGCAATCCATTTAACCAATCTGGATTCATCCGATGATGCACCCAAATTCGGCATTGTTATTTCTTTTGGCATTCTTCTCCATTACTCCTTCTTCTGTTTGAGCATGCAGCCAAGTAAATTCTCTTTCAAGAACTATATATGGTTGAGTTCTTCTAAAGAACCGATCACCATATCAACTACAGGTAAACAAGTTTCAACCTTCACCAAAAGTCTCCCTTTGTAACAGATCTTCTTTTCTCAGTCGCGAAATTTCCCATTTAATTTGATCAAACGATCCATTACCATTTTTCCTCATGATCCTGGATTACAAAAATCTTCTTAATAATTCTTGTCCAGCCTCAACGATATTTAAAACGCTTGGGATCAACACAGCTTGCATTTCGGGAGAAAAGGGTAAAGGTGTATCCGGGGTTCCTAGACGAACGATTGGGGCATCCAGATAATCAAACGCTTCTTCGTTAATCATGGCTGATATTTCGGATGCCGTAGATGCAGTCCGGGTTTCTTCCGTCACAATGATTACCCGGTTTGTTTTTTGAACTGATGCAATTATTGTATTTTTATCCAGAGGAACTAGAGAACGAAGATCTATCACCTCTGCACTGATATTTTTATTCTTAAGGACCGATGCTGCTTGCATTGCTCGATGAACCATTAATCCAGTTGCAATAATCGTTAGGTCGGTACCTTCGCACTTTATATCTGCTTTTCCAAGAGGGATTAGATATTCTTCATCAGGGATATTTTTTTCTATTTCTTGCACGAAATCGCTAGAAATCACATCGGGTAACCCCTGACCACCAACTGAGTGAGAACTGTAAAGAACTTTATGTTCGAAGAATAAAACTGGATTATTTTCTCGTACCGCGGATTTCAGTAAGCCTTTTGCATCATATGCCGTTGATGGAAATACAACCTTCAATCCTGGTGTATGCATGAACCATGCTTCAGTAGATTGGTCATGGTGTGCACCATGTTCCCGTGCCCCGGTTGGCATACGTAACACTAAAGGAACGGAAAATTGACCACCAGACATGAAATGAATCTTTGCGGCTTGGTTAACGATTTGGTCAAATCCACAAGTAACAAAATCGGAATATTGCATTTCAATGATTGGTCGCCAGCCATGCATAGCTACACCAACTGCACATCCAATAATTGCAGACTCGGAAATTGGAGTATCAAAAACCCTATTTTCACCGAAAGCATCCCATAAACCCTTTGTAACCTGAAATGCACCACCAAAAGCTCCAACATCTTCCCCAATCAAAATTACTTTTGAGTCGCGTTTCATCTCTTCGTAAATTGCTTGATTGATAGCTTTTGCATAAGTAATTTTTTCCATAATGGTTACCTTCTACTCAAAAATAAAATTGGTGATTTCATCCGCTGCAAGGATCTCGGAACTACGTGCTTTCTGAACAGCATTATTGATTTCTTTCGAAACGGCGTCTTCAATTTGCTTGATGAGCGTGGGATCCACTTTGAATTCATTTGTCAGGGAATCTTTAATTTTATTAATAGGGTCGACCTTTTTCCATTCTTCCAATTCACCTTCAGGGCGATATTTACCAGGCTCAAACCGCGAGTGTCCTTTATAGCGATATGTTTTACACTCAATGAATGCAGGACCTTCATTTTTTCTGGCATCATTAACAAAATGAATGGTTTTGTTATACACATCTACCACATCCATACCATTAACCGTTATCCCTGGAATCCCATATGCTTTTGCTCTCTCTGAGAGGTTCTTTACCAATGATGATTTTTTTACAGGCATTGAGACAGCATACTGGTTATTTTCACAAACAAAAATGACTGGCAGTTTCCATATTGCCGCTACATTCATTGCTTCATGAACTGCGCCCTGGTTAATTGCTCCATCTCCAAAAAATGAAACCACGATGTTACCTGTATTCTCAAGTTTCAAGGCTAATCCAACTCCTGAAGCAATGGGGGCACCTGCACCTACAATTCCATTGGTACCAAAAAAGTCATTTTTTTTATCATAAATATGCATTGAACCACCCAGCCCTTTGCTTACCCCATTTTTTTTCCCATACATTTCAGCCATCAGTTCATCAATGGATACACCTTTCGCAATCGCATGACCATGTCCACGGTGATTACTGACGACCGCGTCCCCATCTATCAATGCCATACACACACCAACTTCTGAAGCTTCTTGCCCAATCGCTTGATGCATTGTGCCAGGCATTTTTTCTGTCATAAACAATCGATACAACTCTTCTTCAAAAACACGTATTTTTAACATACGCTCGAACATAGTAAGATATAAGTCATTCGAAATTTTCATGGCGTCCTTTCTGGCTTATACCAAAGCAATCACTGATACCGGACAAGCATCCACACCATGCATTCGAATTGGAACAGCCACAACAAAAAATCTCGATTGAGTTATTTGATCCAGATTTGCCAAATGTTCAATCAAAGGTATATTGTTACTAAATAACAAACGGTGATTGGGCTGGTCAGGGATACCTCTCTTTTCTATCCCTGACATATCAACGCCCAGACATTTTATTTTTTTAGAAACAAGCCATTCCACCACTTCTGTTTCCAAATAAGGACGTGTTCGAGACTTATCTGTTCTATATGATTTACTTAAACCAAATCGTAGAAAAACGATATCATTTTCTTGAATGAGGTCCGCTTTTTTAATAAACTCATCTAATTTAAGCCCTTCATTGATCTTCATGTGCGAGAAATCTAAAAGCGTACATTCCCCTACTACATTTCTCAGGGGAATTTCAGATACATCTGCTCCGTCTTTAATATAATGGTAGGGGGATTCAATATGTGTACCCACATGGCTCCACATTGAGATCTCGGTCATTATGTACCAAGCACTATCTTCACGAAGCCCTTTATAGTATGGTAGAAATTCATCGACATATTTTGTCGTTGTCTCGAATTTATATTCCTCTTTGAAAGGAATAATGTCATGCGAAAGTTCAAAAATATTTTTTACCGAGTTATTCATCTGATCCTCCCGATTCACAATTTTTAAAGGTGGCTTTACTGCAAGAACTGGCTCGAAGACAACCTAAAAATTAATTTTGAAGGGCTACGGCTGGCATTCCAATTCCTGTCTTTACGATTAGAATTTTCTTTGATCTTCCCCTTTTGTAATAGATTTGCAGACTTTTTATACAATGACAGGTTTCACTTTTTCCATTTGGATTTATCTCAAAATCTGCAACTATTTCAGTATTCTTTTCTTTCAGGAAATCTAGAATAGTAGCTTCTTACTTAATATTTTTCACCATACTCAATGACAACCTTCTTCTCTTTCTTTTTCTTAATTTAGATCGCCTAATATTTCACCACTATCGAGTATGATCTTTTTCCCTGTCATTGCATTCCATGTGTTAGAAAAAAGAGACAGAATAATATTTGTGAGATCTTCGATAGATACGAAAGTTGTAAGTTCTTGATTATGAGGAATACCATTCAATTCATATGCTTTGAATTGTTCTTGAGAATTAATGCATATAGAATTTACGGAAATATTTTTCTTGCCAAGTTCAAGAGCCAAACTGGAATCTAATAAAACTTGCGCCGCGAAAGCGGATGCATAACAAGATATTTTCTCACGAGGAACAATACTGGATGTGTTTGAAATACATACGACTTTTCCAGGTATTTTTTCTGCCATCATCCATTTGGTAAAAGTCTTCACTAAAAAGAAATAATCTTGCAGGGCTGTTTGATATATGGTATCCCATTCTTCTTCTTCAATATTCAAAAAGGATTTTTGTATTTGTTCCTTTTGTGTAAATATTACATAATCAACTCTACCAAAAGAATTAAGTACCTGATCCTTCATCTTATTCATTTCTTCTTCACTCTTAAAATTACACCGAAAAACCAAAAGATTATTTGAGTTTTCTGATTCTTGATAAGAAAAAGGGTCATTCTCATCCATGCAATAGGCAATTTTGAAATTTTGTGATCCTAAATGCGAAGCGAGCGCAGAATTAATTTCGTGATTCTTACCAGCAATTAATATTATTTTCTCATTCATTTTTTTCTTTTCTCTTTTAGCTCATTTTGAAATTGGGTTTATGTACGTCATAGCTTCTCCACCATCAATGTTGATGACTTGACCTGTGATATGGTCAGCTAAATCTGACGCCAGGAATAAAGCACCTTTCGCTTGATCAATTGGTAAAGCCATTCTACCCAGTGGAATATTGTGTCGTTGTAAATAATCTTCAGGATTAACTGGTTCAATCTGGGGAGTAATTGTTGGACCGGGTGAAATTACGTTCGCATTAATTCCGTAATGTGCTAACTCCAATGCGATACATTTTGTAAGTTGAATAACTGCTGCTTTGGACGCAGCATAATGGGATTTTTCTGCTTGTACAATTTCTCCCGAAATAGATGCAACATTAATTATTTTCCCTTTTGTTTTTTGCTCAATAAAGCATTTTGCGACAGCTTGTGAGAGGAAAAATATGCTTTTGACATTTACATCTATCATTCTTTTCCAGTCAGCAAGGGTAAGATTATAGATATCCCGCCGAAAGAAAATTCCGGCGCTATTTACCAAGATGTCGATATGGTCATAAAATGTGTATATTTCATCGACTGTTTTTCTAATTTGATCAATGTTCGTAACATCAACCTGATATGCACGATGAGGACCTGATTTTTTATTCAATATTTCTTTTTCTTTCTCAACACCATTAAGGTTAATATCACATAAAGCTATTGAAGCGCCTTCATTGGAGAATAATTCTGCAACAGCTTTACCTATTCCTTGTGCAGCTCCGGTAATTATTGCCACTTTGTTTTCAAGCATTTTCTAAACCTCTATTACTAAATGGATTAATCACGTATTGATATCATTTTGATTTTGTCCCCAACGCATATGTTTGGGAATGGTTCTTTTTCTACAGAAACATCTCCTGGCAATTCAGTCTCGAAAAGACCATTATTTTTAAGAATCAAATGCCCGAGAGTTTCAAGGTTCTTATTCGCCAAATCGCCAACACCTGTAATCAAGAACTCCTTACCACAGAAAATAATGCAATCACCAGTTTTAATATTTTCTTTCAGATCTGAATGTGTATGTAGAATTGAGAATTCTGCAAGCTCATCTGGTGCACCTTCTTGGAAAAACACCAATATTCCTTTTGATATAAATTGGTCCACTAATTCTCCAATACGGGTAATACACATTTCGTATTTAATGTGCATATTCTTTTCCTTATTAATTAAGAGAAATTAATCGACTAACTCGATATTCTCTTCTTTGACACCGGAAACAAATATGTCTGCGGTAATAAATTGTGCTAATGGTCCCGTTGGACTTGTGGGATAAATATCAACTGTTGGAACCCTTTTCATAGGATAGACGCCT
>CAYLUJ010000041.1:12688-17426 GCA_964386805.1 uncultured Pelolinea sp.
CCTACTCTTGCAGTTCCTCCACAATCAATAACAACCAGTGCAATTTTATCGAATGGAACTCCTCTTTTAAAACCATCTTCTACTACTGCGCCAGTTAAATCTGCAACTTTTTGCGCAATGGGGTGAATTCCCCCGCCTGTCACGGAACAAATAATATTTCTATTGTCATTGGGTTCGATAACCAAAGGTCCACCCCAACCTTTATATCCCTTTGAAATTTTTACTTTCTTATATTTCGAAGACATATTTATATGCTCCAATCTGGTAAAATAGAATTGACTGGGGAGAACATAATAAGTATTTTTTATTATGTTCTCCCTCTCGTTTTAATATTGAATTGTCAGTTAGAATTTCATTCCAAAGCTAGCAAAATAACCAATAATTACAGCAAGGGGTCCAGTAATCATACGAGAGAAAAGCATTGCAGGTACAGCTTTTTCCACCGTATCAGGTTCAGCCTCTCCCATTGCCATTGCTACAGGAATAAAATCACAACCAGCTTGCCCGTTGATAGCATACAGTGCGGGTAATGCCATGGTCACAGGGACAACACCCTGTCCAATTTGAACACCAATTAATGTCCCAATGATTTGAGCAATCACTGCGCCAGGTCCTAACATGGGTGAGAGAAAAGGTAATGTACAAATAAAGGACATGAGCAATAATCCGGGTACAGTTGATGCAAGGGGACTCAGAGCGTTAGCAATCCAGGTTCCAACACCGGTTTTCAAAATAATACCAATGATCATGGAAATAAAAGCCATGAATGGTATTACACTACCAATAACCAAATTAACGGAGTCTCGTCCAGACTGATACAGTACTCCAACAACGTTCCCCACACCACGACCTACAGTTTCTAAGAATTTTGTTATCGCTTTCATTACAATTTTCTCCTCTTAGTTTTTCTTTTCGGCTGCTGCTTTTTTGGTCATCGCCATGTAGATCTTCTCGGTCAGCGTACCTCTAATCAGAATGACCAAAAAACCTGTTAATAAATATCGAACAGCGAGATCAGATACACTAAGCCCTAACGTCATTACACCTGATGCAATGCCCATCCACGTAAAAATTTCACCCGCATTAATATGGGGGAAGATACCAATAGGGAATTGCATTGCGGTCAGCGCTGCGTCCATCCAGCCAATTTTGTATTTTTCGGGCAAGAATCTACCCATCGTGTATGCCATTGGATTTGTCAAGAAAAAAGCAGCCAAGAATGGTAATAAGGCATATCGCAAGGGATAATAAAGGATCCCATCTTTTCCCGATGCTTTGGCAAGATTATCGATTTTTTCGGGACCAATTAGCCGGATGAGAGTATTGACGGCGGTCATTAAAACTACCATGGAAGGAATAATCCCAGTGATTAGTCCGACAAAGTTTTCGCCGCCTGCTTTGAACACACCACTAAATGCTTCTGCTAAATTTGCTAAGAACTCCATTTCGTTACTCCTTTTACTTTTTATAATCGTTTAAGTAATTTGTTAATGATTTTTCTAATATTCCACCTCCTGTTCTTTTACACTTACAGACTGATCCTTCTCTTTCTGTAGAAGATAATTTGCAGCGACTTTGAATGCCTCAAATCCTTTTTTCGTAATTAAGTTATTCCCTTCAGAATTCTCCACTAAATTATGAAGACTTATTCCCTTCAATCCATCAACGGGTTTTAATTTTGCAAATACGGTCCAGCCTGACAATATTTCCGCATTGATTACTATGTCATTTTGATCTACGGTCAACAGGGCATAAACTTTCCTTTTATACATAGTTCCAGAAGCACCAATTCCGACACGACCGAAAGCACGTAGTTCCTTTATTCTTTTAAAAACTTTTTTCGTTTGCAATATCGATAGAAAAGATTGCAATCCCCAACTTAGAAATAACATCACAACTAAAATAATGGTTGTTCTACTCATGGTAATTTACATCCGATAATTCTAAGATTGCTGCTTTCGCTTCTTCAATAGTTGGTGCTTTAGCATGGAATTTCTGATTTCCTTCCATAAATGACACCCCTTTTCCCTTCAACGTATGTGCAATTATTAATTTCGGTTTATCAGTTTTTTTCTGGGCGTCATCAATCGCTGAAATTAATTCATCAACGCTATTTCCATCTGCATTCCATACGTCCCATCCAAATGCTTTCCATTTTTCTGTTACCGGTTCAAGTTTAAAAACTTCTTCCGTTTTTCCCTCGTACTGGTACATATTTCTATCCAGGAAAACATACAAATTATCTAATTTATATTGGGCAGCAAAAAGAGCTGCTTCCCAGATTTGACCCTCATCTGATTCACCATCTCCGATTAAACAATACACGTTCGTATCAAATTTTTTTAACTTGGCGGATAATGCCATTCCACATGCAATAGAAAGACCTAATCCTAATGACCCACTGGAACAGTCAACCCCAGAAGTCTTGATGGATGGATGGCCTTGTAAATTCCCCCCAACTTTTCTAAACCCGTTAATGGAATCTCTTTCAATAAAGTTTTTTAATATTAATATTGCATACAAAGCTGGCGCTGCATGACCTTTTGAGAGGATAAATCTATCTCGAGTAATCAGTTTTGCATCATGAGGATCAACCCGCAGATATTTAGAATATAACGTTGCAATAATATCGATCACCGATAATGATGGTCCTGGATGCCCACTACCTGCTTCTATAATCATTTCAATGACCAATTTGCGACCTTCTCGGGCAACATTTTTAATCTTTGCGCTTTCATCAATAGTGGACATCACTTTTCCTCAAAATAATCTTCGATTACTTTTATGATTTCACCAGAAGTCAAACCATATTTTTTTCGTAGGTCACTGCTGCTTCCTGATTCTGCAAATCTGTCTTTAACAGCAATGCTTTTTATCAGAGTATTACTTTTTACCCCAGCCATGACTTCGGCGACGGCAGAATACAAACCGCCAATACAGTTATGATCCTCCACTGTCACAATTAAGCTTGTTTCCAGTGCAGCTTTTTTAATCAAACTGAAATCAACCGGCTTTAATGAATAAAGATTAATGACACGAGCGGAAATTCCCTTATTCTTCAAATGTTCTGCGGCAATAATCGATGCCTCAACCATCGACCCGATAGCAATTATCGTCACATCATCACCAGATAGAATCGTTTCCCCTTTTCCAAATTCCAACTTTGTAGATGGATGCACTAGATTAGACGATGCAGCACGTTCCAATCGGATATAAACAGGTCCATTATGCATGAGAGCCAATTCCAAGGCACCATCAACCTCTGAACTATCAGATGGAGCCAGAACCATCATATTTGGAACTGATCGAAAGAACGCCAAATCAACAATAGATTGGTGCGTTGGACCATCTGGTCCAACGTTAATTCCGCCATGTGTTCCGATAATCTTCACATTTAGATTCGGATACGCAATACCATTAATAATTGGATCACTTGCTTTTCCAAATGCAAATGCGGCATACAAGGCGATTACAGGAATAAAATCAAAATTTGCCAAACCCGATGCGATTCCAAAAGCATTTTGTTCTGCAATTCCGCAACTTATATATCGTTCCGGATATTTTTCCTTGAAGTCCATAGCATTGGTGGAAAGACCTACATCGGGCGAAAGAACAACTAACTCCGGAAAAAGACCCCCATATTTTATAAGTGCTCGTCCTAAAGCTTTACGTGGTTCATCCACTTTGTCTAAAATAATCATCAAATTCCACTTTTTCTATTTGGGTTTAATTTCGGTACCGACCGCAAAACGAAAACGGTCGCTTCGATATAAAGCTTTTGCAAATCGTTGGGGTTTTAATTTTTCATCATATGAAATACCAGAAATTAATAGTAACGGTGTACCTTCGGAGACTTTTAATAATTTTGATTCATCCTTACTACAAATTACTGCCTCTGCATAGTCCACAGAATTTATTATTCGTAACCCTAAAATATCCTCCATCATCTCAGTAATTGGCTTTGCATCGAGATCCATTTCGACAAGTCTCCCGAATATTTTCGCTGGGATATAGGTCATATCAATGGAAACAGGTTCTTCATCCGCAAAACGCAATCTTTTTATATAGACGACTGGCTCCTCTAATTCAACTTCCAGGGCATTCGCTATTTTGATAGACGCTTTTTCAATTTTTCGTTCAAGAATATGAGTATGGGTCTTATAACCAAGAGTATTCATATTCTTGGAGAAACTAAATAAAGTTGAAGGCGCGAATGACACCTTAGAATTTGTAACAAAAGTGCCCTTTCCTGCTATTCTTTTAACCAAACCTTCATTTACCAGAATATCAATCGCTTTTCTTGCAGTCATACGACTAATACTATAAATTTTCGTGATTTCAATTTCCGATGGCAAAGAGTCATCGGGTAAAAGCTTCCCCTCGTTAATTTGCGAGCGAAAATAATCTGCAATTTGCCTATAGATTGGTTGAGAAGAGTTAATGTTTATATCCATTTTTATTGTATATACCTATATATACTTGTATATATAGGTATATACTAGTTCACATAAATGGTTTTGTCAAGAACGAACTTTTATTTGAAAATTTTTATCTGATTACTTTAGGAAAGAACTATTTTGGTCTACATCAAGAATCTCTATTTGGGAATTACCAAAACTAAATTTTGAAAGAAAATAATGTCTTAAACAAAAAATGCGATCAAAAATCGATCGCGTATTCGTATGGGCCCGGCAGGATTCGAACCTGCGACCAAGCGGTTATGAGCCGCGCGCTCTGC
>CAYLUJ010000042.1:0-210 GCA_964386805.1 uncultured Pelolinea sp.
AGAAAGGATGGCGCTTAAGGGTGTTTCTTTCCGGCTGTCATAGATCAAGGCAATCTTTTCCAGAAACACCACCCGCTGATTGGTGATCACATAAAAGTCGTTCATCCAATCAAATGCATTCCAGATCGCCCATCCAATCCCCAATACCCCTAAAATGGATCCGACCCAGATCGCCATACTGGTAGTAAGCACACTGGCATTGAAAAGGAC
>CAYLUJ010000042.1:220-17251 GCA_964386805.1 uncultured Pelolinea sp.
GATAACAAGCAGCGCCAGCATGAGGATGATCGGTTTCAACATGCGGCTGATCAGGATCAAGGAATGTTCTCGATTGATATAGTGCACAACCTCATCATCCTGCAGCCAATCCATAGGTTTCTTAATGAGAAAATCCAGGTTTTGAAGCTGTAGTGTGAATTGGATCTGGAAAAACGGAAACTGCTCCGAGAGCTTGTGGATCATGCGCAGAGGAATTGCCAGAACCAGTATATCGCTGCTGGCTTTGGCATGGGTTAACCGCAAAGCTTGTTTTGAGAGTATTTCAAAACCAAAATAATTCCCCGCCTGACAGCCATTCACCAGATATTGTTCCTCCCCTTCCTCAACGAACAGAGAAACATTTCCTGAGATCACAAAAAAGAATTTTTCTGCTGCTGCATTTTTCTCATAGATCAAATCCTCGGAATGGAATTGCAGTACCTGAGAACGATCGATGATCCACTGGATAAAATTATCCGGAATATCATGAAAGACAATCCCGCTTTTTAGCAGTTTGAACAGTTTTTCTTTAGAAATATTCATACGATTTAAGTATATCCAATATTTCAAGTTTCAAATCCATTCTGGTAAAATGGATGGTCAGAAGTAGGAGATGCTTATGAAATTACAGAGGATTTCTCTGTTACGTTGGATCGCAATTGGACTGCTTGTTCTGGCAGTAGTCATTCTTGTTCTTCAATTAGTGCGTTTCAGCCGTTTGCGTGCTGGATTCCCGGCTGGTACGGTCATCGCAGGGATTCCGGTTGGGGGGCTTGATCAGCAAGAAGCAGCCGATCGGGTTACTCAGGCTTACAACTACCCCATCGAAGTGCGTTATGGAAACGAGGTATTTTATTTAAAACCCACTTCGCTGGGCTTCGAATTGGATATTGATACCATGATTGCCGCCGCTGACCAACAGCGGGTAAATGCTTCTTTCTGGAAATCGTTCTGGGATTATCTATGGAATCGCAGCCCTGAAGCACAGGTAACACCGCTGGCTTATTCAATAAATGAAAATCAATTGAAAATGTATCTGTATGATGAGATCGCTTCGCGTTACGATAATGATCCTGAACAATCACAACCAGTTGCCGGAAGCACTACTTTTAAGCTTGGCACACCCGGTGAAGTATTGGATGTGGATGCTTCCATCCCATTTGTGAAACAGGCTTTGCAGTCTTCAACCACGCGCGTGGTAAGTCTGGTTGTCTCCGAGGTCGAACCTCCCAGACCTTCTCTTGAAAACCTGGAAGTTCTGCTCAAGCAGTTGATCGACGAATCAGAATATGACGGCTTGACCGAAGTGTACGTTCTAGATTTGGAATCTGGTAAAGAATTTGATTTTGCTTATGAGAACGGTATTGATTACGAACCTGGAATTTCTTTCACAGCTGCCAGTACTATTAAGATCCCTATTATGGTCACAGTTTTTCAATATCTTCCCGAACCAACCAGTCAGGCGGCTGCCGAATTAATGCAGCTAATGATCGAACAATCAAAAAACGATCCAGCCGATGAATTAATGGAAACCTATCTCAGTCCCACGCTTGGACCGTTGATCGTCACAGATACCATGCAGCAGCTCGGGTTGGAGAATACCTTCTTGGCAGGTCATTTCTATATTGGAGCTCCATTGCTGCAACGTTTTTCGACCCCAGCCAACACCCGTACCGATTACACTACCGATCCGGATACATATAACCAAACAACTACTTCTGATATGGGCATGTTACTGGAAGATATTTATCAGTGTGCCAAAGGTGGTGGTGGTACTTTCGGAGCATTATTCCCGAATGAGATCACCCAGAACGAATGTCAGACCATGGTTACATATCTGACCAGTAATAAGATCGCGGTGTTGCTACAGGCGGGCTTGCCAGATGGAACCCGCATCGGTCATAAACATGGTTGGATCACCGAAGCAGATGGTTTAATGCATGCAATTTTTGACGTGGGTATCGTTTTCAGCCCGGCGGGAGATTATGTGATCTGTGTTGCCATGTATCATCCTATCCAATTGATCTTTGATACCGCCAACCTGCTCACCGCTAACATCTCAACCGCGGTCTATAATTATTTCAATATCGAATAATAAAACTCACTAACCCATATGTTTCAAGCCGATTAATAAAAGATTCCATTCTCATGAAAGAATGGAATCTTTTAAGAACAAATCCACTAAAACAGGTATGATTCAAGCAGAATCTTGAAACCGGAAAGATGCCATAGAATCAATTCCCATTTATTAATAATTTTTCACCTGAAAATTGACCCTAAAAACCGATAACGGAGCGTTTTTAGTTCGTTTTTTCCGGTGTCTTTTTTCCAAAGATTGCAGGCAGCAGTGGGAGAGCCAGCAAATTCAGAAGCGCCAAGATCAAGAAAGCCGGTTTGTAACCAAGCCCTTCTGCCAATGATCCACTTAAAGCTAATCCAATACCTGTTCCCAGGTTTGCCACCGCCATTAAGATGGAGAACATTGTCGCAGCGATGCTCACATTGGTTTCACGCATGGCAATGGCAAAGTAAACTGTTTCGTACAAACCAAAAGCCACTCCGAAAATGAATACCATGATCCAGGCAATGGTGGGCGTATTGATCAAGCTCAGAACAGCGACAGCCACTAGTGTCACCAGCAGCGATAACTGAACGGATTTCTTTTGCCCGATGCGGTCTACCAGTTTTCCACCCAACAGGCTGCCTGCTACAATTCCGATTCCCAATACCGATGAGACAATACCGGCTGTGGTATAGCTGATGGTGAATTTTTGCTCCAGGAATGGATTTACAAGTTGGCTGGTTCCATTGATGATCAGTGAATACAACGCACCCAATAAACCTAGTGCGATGATGGAAAATTTCTTAAATTCTTTGAAAGCACCCCAGTTGAATTGCTTTTCAACAGATTTTTCGGCTTCCTTTGTTTTTAAAACCATTGGAATGGGAAGAGCTGTCAGGATTGCCAGAGCAACGAACCCAGCTGACCAGGAGATTTTGTCCACCAGCAGTCCAAGGATGCCGGAGATCAAGATCATCCCTAATGCACGTCCAGCCACCATAATGCCCTGAATTTTTCCCTCATCCTCCGGGGGAGTTGTATCCAGTGCCAGCCCATCTGTGCAGGTATCATAGAGTGCCATCCCTGCCATTAATAAAAATGCATTGAATGCAAAGAGAAAGAAATGCTTTGCTGGGTTAATGAAATTAACAATAACCAACCCCAAGATCTGGATGGATAATCCGATCAAAATATATGGCTTGCGATGTCCAAGATGAAAAAAACTCACCTTGTCGCTCATTAACCCGAAAAATATTTTCAATACAAAAGGGATCATGGCGATCGAACCGATCAATCCGATCTTGTCCAGTCCCAATCCATAAGATTGTAAATAGAGGGCATTCAGAGATGTGAAATAGCCCATCACAGCTCCTTGTGCTACATACAATGTTGCAAACAGGACATAACGAATGTTCTTGTTCATGAAATGTTCCTCCTAAGGTTGATTATGGTAATATAGATAACACTTCCGGTCCATTTTCGGTGATTGCAATGGTATGTTCAAACTGCGCCGAAAGACTGCCATCCGCAGTTACAACGGTCCATTCGTCTTTCATAAGCTTGGTATAGGGTTTTCCCATGTTCAGCATCGGTTCAATATTGAGCACCATACCCGCTTTTAAAATTGGTCCGCGATCAGCCGGACCGATATGGGGTACAAAGGGATCCTCCCACAGTTCCCTTCCAATCCCATGACCACTTTGAATGGCAGCCCCAATTGCCCCCAGGCGGTTGCCAGGAATACAGGCTGCAATCCCTCTCCGCAGACTCTCTGAAGTGGTTTCTACCAGTTTTTTTACTTCTGGCTTGACCGATCCAACCATGTGAGTCACACACACATCTCCGCACCAGCCTTTATAACGCAATCCGATATCAATTCCAACAATATCGCCTTCCTTCAGAATACGCCCATCCGGAAAACCGTGGCAAATTTCATGATTGATAGATGCGGTTATAACGCCTGGAAAAGGGCGTTGGTTGGGAATTTGTCGAATGCCTTTGTATAACGTAGTGGCACCCTGTGCCAAAATGAACTTCTCTGCAATCGCATCTAGATCTTTCAAGCGCACACCTGCATGGATCTCTTCTGCCAGCCGTGCATGTGTTTGCGCGGTGATTTGTGCTGCAGCCCGCAGAGCTTCAATTTCGTGTTTTGTTCTTAATTCAATCAACAAGACCTCCAATTTGAAAAACGTTTCTAAAAATACGCCCCGAATTTCAAATTCTTCTTATTCTACGCATTTATAAGGAAAAAAGAAAGTTGTTCTCACAAACTCATCGATCCAGAAACAGTTTTATTTTTTTAATTCAATTCTTGAAGTACGCTTTCCTGGGCTATAATCGAATAGAAATGCATTCTATGATTAGTAGATGCTAAACGAGGTTGCTATGAGTGAAATTAACCCTACCCCCACAATTGAAGATTATTTGGGAGTGATGTACACCCTGGATCGTGATGGAGAAAGCATTATCGGAGCAAAACTCTCTGAGTTGCTTGAAGTATCCGCTCCTACCGTCACCGTTACCCTGAAGAGAATGATCCGTGATAACTGGATAACCATGGATCAAAAAAAGGAAATCCACCTAACGAAAAAAGGAGTGGCTGCTGCTGCCAGTATCATCCGTCGGCATATGTTGACCGAATGGATGCTTTCCAGAATTTTGGATGTACCCTGGTCGCAGGTGCATGAAGAAGCTCATAAAATCGAGCATTCCATTTCCACAGATGTCGCGGAAAAGATGCAAGAGCGCTTGGATGATCCAAAATTGTGTCCGCATGGCAATCCTTTCCCTGGATTTGAAAAAATGACCCAAACATGGCTCCCACTGGTAGATTTGGAACAGGGAGATCATTTCATCATCCGGCGTATTCACGAATTTGGCGAAGAGGATGTGGAATTAATGGGTTTTCTACAAAAGAATAAAATACAACCTGCTCAACAGGGTTCGGTCAAAGAGAAATTACCCTTTAATGAGACGTTCACCCTTCAAATTTCTGATGCAGCAGTCTCTTTGGGTTTTAAAACAGCTAAATTAATTTTTGTCGAAAAGGTAGCTTAACAAACCTTACGGAGGTTCTTGCAGATGATACATACTTCTAATCTAGGTTTCCCACGCATCGGTTTCAACCGAGAACTAAAAAAGGGGCTCGAAAAATACTGGGGAGATGATCTCTCGCAACACGAGCTATGGGAAGTTGCTCACACCATTCGCGTAAAGAACTGGCAGCTTCAAAACGATCTAGGGATAGAAGTACTACCTTCCAACGATTTTTCCCTATATGATCAGGTTTTGGATACCATTTGCATGGTGGGCGCAGTCCCTCCACGCTATCGACCCATTTCTGAAAATTTTAACTTGAATGTTTATTTTGCCATGGCACGCGGTGAGCAGAAACGGAATCTAAATATCCCTGCCATGGAAATGACCAAATGGTTCAATACCAATTACCATTACATTGTCCCTGAGATCGAACCGAACACGAAATTTTCTTTTACCTACCGAAAAATCCTAGATGAATATCTCGAAGCGCGCAATGCAGGTTTTCAAACTCGACCTGTTTTGATTGGACCTCTTACCTTTTTGTTATTGAGCAAAACCACCACTCCCGGCTTTTCACCGTCGCAGAAGTTGGATGAATTGATCCCTGTTTATCAACAGGTTCTGTCAGATCTCTATGATGCTGGTGCGGAATGGGTCCAGATCGATGAACCAATGTTAGTGAAAGACCTTTCTGGTAATACAAGCAAGGCATATCAAAATGCATACCGGCAATTAACAGATACTCCGAATCGCCCCCAGATCATGCTGGCTGCATATTTTGACAGCCTGGGGGAAAATTTTGATTTGGCTTTTTCTCTCGCAGTGGAGGGCATCCATCTCGACTTGGTTTCGGGTGAGGACCAGTGGAATGTTTTGAATTCAAAATCCACCAGTCAGAAAACACTTTCATTGGGCATTGTCGATGGACATAATATCTGGCGTGCGGATCTTGACCGTATTCTGTTGGATCTGGAAAAAACTTCTGCTTTCCTTCACGATGATATTCTTCTTGCACCTTCCTGCTCGCTGCTACATATTCCTCTGGATGTAAAACAGGAAAAGAAAATCGATCAGCCAATGAAAAACTGGCTGGCATTTGCTGTTCAAAAGCTGGAGGAAATCAGCGCACTGGCAGGAGCGGTTAACACAAGAAAAAGATCCGATCTATTTCTAAAGAATCAGGCAGAACTGAAGAATCGTCTTTCATTTTTATCAGAACAAAAAACTGAGATTGATTCAGAAAGAAATGATTTATCACCTGCTGGAAGAAAGAATCCTTTTTCACTGCGAAGGAAAAAACAACAATCCCATCTCCATCTCCCCGTCTTTCCTACCACAACCATCGGGTCATTTCCCCAAACCACAGAGATCCGTCAGATGCGCTCCCGTTTTTCCAAAGGCGAGATTTCACAGGAGGAATATGATGATTTCCTTCGACTGAAAATAAAAGAGACCATCCAACTGCAGGAGCAAGTTGGGTTGGATGTGCTTGTGCATGGTGAATTTGAACGTAATGATATGGTTCAGTATTTTGCAGAACAACTCGAAGGGTTTGTTTTCACAGAACATGGGTGGGTGCAAAGTTTCGGCTCTCGCTGTGTACGTCCTCCCATCCTCTTTGGGAATATAAGACGCCCACAACCTATGACTGTTAACTGGATCAGCTATGCGCAATCTCTCACCGCGCAACCTGTCAAAGGCATGCTTACCGGACCGGTAACTATCTTGCAGTGGTCTTTTGTACGTGATGATCAACCCCGATCACATACCTGCCTTCAGGTTGCCTCTGCTATCAACGCGGAAGTACTGGACCTGGAAAAAGCAGATATTCGCATCATCCAGATCGATGAACCTGCTTTACGTGAAGGGTTGCCATTGAAGAAAAAAGATTGGCAAACCTACCTTGACTGGGCGGTAAAAGCCTTCCATCGAGCATGTTCTGATGTTTCAGATGAAACACAGATTCATACCCATATGTGCTATTCCGAGTTCAACGAGATTATTGCGTCCATTGCCGCTCTCGATGCGGATGTCATTTCCATCGAGGCAGCTCGCTCCGGGATGGAATTATTGAAGGCTTTTTCTGATTTCAAGTACCCCAACGACATTGGTCCCGGGATTTACGATATCCATTCTCCGCGTATCCCTTCCAGTGAGGAAATGGTGAGTCTTCTTGAAAAAGCTGCACGGGTGATTGCGCCAGAACAATTATGGGTTAACCCCGATTGTGGATTGAAAACCAGAAACTGGCAGGAAGTTCTTCCAGCCCTGCAAAACATGGTATCAGCCGCAAAGAACATGAGAAATAAATTCAAAAAAGGAAGTGAGACAAAATGAACAGAATTGAAACATTGCAAGAGATCATGGTTGAAAAGAAGCTTCCATTAGTGGCAGTAACAGCCGGACCCGATCTGCGCTATCTCACCGGTCTCGATTTTCACATTTCCGAGAGACCTGCCATCCTGTTGCTTGCAACCAGCGGGCAACCCCATCTGATCCATCCCGAATTGGAAGCTGTAAAAGTAAAGGGATGTAAATTTCCACTCATTTCTTTTCCATATGGCGAATCAAAAGAAACCTGGGTAAATGTCGGTGTGCAGGCTCTTAAAGACCTGCCAGGTGATAAAACAAAGATCGGGGTTATCTCCACACAGATGCGCTATTTAGAGATGGAACTGCTACATAGAGCGCAATCTGACCTTCGCTTCATTTCCGTTGATGATAGCTTTCAAAAAATGCGCATGCAAAAAGAGGTCGGTGAAATTTCAGCTATCCGTAAAGCGGTTGAGATCGCGGAGAGAGCCTTTAGGGAAACTATTCGAATCATCGAACCAGGGCGTACGGAAAAAGAAATTGCAGCCGCACTAGTTCTGAATCTTTTCCGTTCCGGTTCTGACCCCGAGCTGCCCTTCAGCCCCATTGTCGCCTCGGGTCCCAATTCTGCCGACCCGCATGCCGTACCTACCGAACGAATCGTCGAGAATGGCGATCTAATTGCTATCGATTGGGGTGCTGCTTGCAATCATTACATTTCTGATATCACCCGCACCATCTCCGTCGGCAGCCCTTCCGCTGAATTTGAGCAGATCGCTAGAATTGTGAACGAAGCCAATAGCGCTGCCAGAGAAAAAGCGAATGAAAAGACACTTTGCAATGAGGTAGATGCCGCTGCTCGCGCGGTTATCACTGCCGCCGGCTACGGGGAATATTTTACCCATCGCACCGGTCATGGAATCGGTATGGAAGCCCATGAAGCTCCTTATATTTCCGCCGACTATCAACATCCCCTCGAAATTGGAAATACCTTTACCATCGAACCGGGGATCTATCTACCCGGTCGGGGTGGTGTGCGCATCGAGGATAATGTTGTGATCACGGAACAGGGCGCTGAGACACTCACATCGTTACCGCGTGAACTTTTTATCATTGAATAGGAGGATAAAATGGAAACTTTTCTGATGCAAACTGCGGAACCATTTCTTTTCAAAGGAGATGATCTCGGTTTTCTTTTGATCCACGGTTTTACCGGCACTCCCAAAGAAATGCGTCTGCTCGGAGAATACTTATCCAAACAGGGGCATACTGTTCTGGGAATGCGATTAGCCGGGCATGCTACTCGCATTGAAGATATGCGCCGTATGCGCTGGGAGGACTGGGTAGCATCCGTGGAAGACGGTGTCGAAATGTTGAGATCTTGCTGCTCAAGAGTAGTGAGTGTTGGGTTATCTATGGGAGGGGCTCTTTCCATGTATGCTGCAGCCAATTTTCCACTGGATGCTGCAGTTGCTATTTCCGCCCCTTATGCTGTAGATGATAAACGCCTTCCTTTGCTGCGTCCACTGAGTATTGTCAAACCATATGTGTCGAAAGGTAGCAGCGATATGAAGGATGAGGAGCAAGCAGCCGAGCATGCCAATTACACGCTGTACCCAACCCGCTCCATTATCGAATTGGATGAGCTTCTACAAGCCACCCGCATGGATCTGCCTGCTATTTCCATTCCTGTGCTGCTGATCCATTCCAAAGCCGATCAGGGTGTGCCAATTCAAAATCTTGATCGCTATTATGAGCATATCGGCTCGAAACAAAAATCAAAAGTGGTGCTTGAAAAAAGTGGACACGTGGTCACAGAAGATATAGAGCGCGAGGTTGCTTTTCACGCTATCTCTGACTTTGTAAAAAAGGTGATCAAGTAGATAAAATCATAGCCATGACATCTCCATTCAACATTGATACATTTGTTTTAGGGCAGATTAAAAACAATACCTATCTGATCAGTGACACTCAAACCCTGCAGGCGGTTGTTGTTGACCCGGCTTCTGGCATTGGAGATTTGATCAGTGCAGTAAAACAAAGACAGCTGCAGCTTTCTGCCATTTGGATCACGCACGCCCATTTTGACCATATCGCTGGAGTTTATCAGCTTCTCCATGAATGCGGATCGGATATCCCTCTTCTCCTCCACCCCGAGGATCTACCTCTCTGGGAATCAGGAGGGGGTGCCCATGATTTTGGCTTCAATTTCGACCCCAGAGCGAAACCAACTGCATTTTTTCAACATATGCAACTCCTGCAATTGGGGGATTCCGATATAGAAGTCCGCCACACTCCAGGGCACACTCCCGGACATGTGCTGTTATATTGGAAAGAGCAGCAGGTTGCATTTTGCGGCGACCTGATCTTTTATCATGGTATTGGTAGAACCGATCTTTCTTACGGCGATGCTGATGCTCTGCTCCGCAGTATCCGGGAAAATGTGCTGTCGCTGCCTGATTCCACCACCCTGCTCTGCGGACATGGTCCCGTCACAACAGTGGGAGAAGAACGCAAGAATAATCCATTTCTTCTGGATTAAATAAAAACAGGCACCTGGAAATTTCAGATGCCTGCTAATTCAAAATCTATTTTAAACAACTATTTTGCAAAATCAACTGCGCGCATTTCGCGGATCACGGTCACTCTGATCTGACCAGGGTACTGCATGGTTTCTTCAATGTTCTTGGCAATATCTCTTGCCAATCGTGTAGCTTCCAGATCATCGATTTTATCCGGTTCAACTATAATGCGCACCTCGCGACCGGCTTGAATGGCAAATGCCTGGCTGACACCTTCATATGAGTTTGCCATTTCTTCCAGTGTCTTCAAGCGCTTGATGTACTGCTCTAGGTTTTCTCTTCGAGCGCCAGGGCGTGCACCGGAGATAGCATCGGCTGCTTCGCAGATAACTGCCTCGAGAGTCTGCTGTTCTGTTTCATGGTGGTGGCTGGCAATGGCATTCACCACTTCCTCATTCACGCGATTTCGTTTGCAGAAATCTGCTCCGATTTGAGCATGCGTTCCTTCCACGTTGTGATCCATAGCTTTTCCGATGTCATGCAGTAAACCGGCGGCTTTCGCAATTTCCACATCTCCTCCCAGTTCAGAGGCGATTAATGCTGCGATTCGGGCAGTTTCTACAGAATGGGAAAGCTGGTTTTGCCCAAATGATGTGCGGAATTTCAATCTTCCAAGCATGGTCAATACCTGGGGTGGCAGCCCTGCCACACCCGCATCAAAAGCAGCTTCTTCACCGGCAGCTTCAATGATCTTTTCAACTTCCTTCTTTTCTTCTGCCAGAATTTTTTCAATATGTGCAGGATGAATACGCCCATCATCGATCAAGCGTTGCAGGGAACGGCGTGCGATCTCCCGGCGGGTCGGGTCAAAGCAGGAAATCGTAACCGCTTCGGGTGTATCATCCACAATCACATCCACTCCGGCAGCCTGCTCGAAGGCACGAATGTTGCGTCCATTTCGACCAACGATTCTGCCTTTCATTTCTTCATTGGGCAGTGAAACGGTCGAAGATGTGATTTGGGCTACCTGATCGGCTGCAACGCGTTGGATGGATTCCGTGATAATTTCGCGAGCTCGCTTATCACCCTCGGAGCGCGCTTCCGCTTCGATCTGGCGGTAGATACGTGCCATATCACCGCGGCTTTCCTTCTCCACTTCCTGCAGCAGCATCTGCTTGGCTTGTTCGCTGGTAATTCCGGATATTTGCTGTAGCTTTTCGATTTCCTGTTGGTAGAGCGCTTCAATTTCATTCATACGCTTGTCAATCGCGCTTTGACGTTTATTGAGATTCATTTCACGCTGTTCAATGCGCTCATAGCGTTGGTCAAGACTGGTGCGCCGATTTTGAATGCGATCTTCTTCATTCGAAAGCTCGGTGCGTCGGCGGCTGATTTCCGCTTCGGCTTCCTGCTTGGTTTTTAAAGCAGCATCGCGAGCTTTTAATTCAATTTCTCGAGCTGCCTCACGGCTTTCTTGAATTAATTGCTCACTTTTTTGGGTAATCTGTTTTGTTCTGGCTTTCCCAATCAGTATTCCAAAAATAACAGCCAGAATCGCCGCACTACATATTTCTATAATTATGCGTACTGTATCACTCATTTTCCAATACCTCGTTTTCTAAAGAATTTAACCGTGCATTTTCCTCCCATGTTTCATCTAATACTGGCTTGATATCATCGTATGAAAATCCACGTCGAACCAAAAAACCATATAATCTCTTTTTAAAAATCCTTTCGTCCAACCCCTTCAATCTGGAGCAATACTTCTTGGCAGCTTCACGGACAAGTTGCCCTTCTTCCGGAAGAGCTGCCAGTGCAGTTTGGATCTCTTCTTCATCTACATGTTTTTGCATTAATTCCACGCGCAGCAATTGTTTCCCTCTGGGACGAAAAGTGGTACGGTTTTCAATCCATTCGGCTGCAAACTGCTGATCATTGAGGTAATTCTTTTCTAAAAGTGTGGCGATTACAGAATCTACTATCGATTTGGAGAAACCATACCCTTCCAGCCGCGATCGCATTTCATGCTCTGTGCGTGGTCGGTAATTTAAAAGCTTTAATGCTTTTTGATAAGCTTCTTCAGCTGTATCTTCCTGATTGAGTGCTTGAATATCTTTTTCGTCTAATACATCCCCAACTTTTAGATGAAAAGCTACCGCCTTATATAAACCAAAAGCAAACTGGTTATCCAGATAGATGTTCACTCGGTATGGATTTTTTTTCTGTTGTTCAATCCCAGTAATTATTCGTTTGTTCATAAAAAAAGCCTTAACGTATCAGGTTAAGGCTGAAAATGGTTCTCTTTCCTTTTAGGATGGGTTTAATTAAATCTAAAATGTTCTATTAAACAAAACACTTTTTGTTCAGACTTAATAACCTAAAATTGTACGGTTTTCCCATATACTCCCTTAGGAGTAGTTCCAATTTTTAAAAACTGCCTTAATCCTGAATAATAGGACAACCAAGTCCTGAGAATATCCAATAAATACATTAATATTATACAATAGTTTTTATATACGAAAACAGATATTTTTAAGATTGCACATGAGAATTGTAGAACTTCATGCTGAAATGACCGTTGGGACAAAGTAGAATAAGGATTATGCACAAGAAAATCATCGATCAATTTCTATCGCTTAGCCACAAAAAGGGCTTTGTTCCAATCACTTTCCTATTACTTACAATTTTGGCATTTGCTCCCCTAATTCCCTTTCTTGGTTTCTATTGGGATGCCTGGCCTTACCTGTGGCAGTACCACGTTTTTGGACCTTCCGGATATCCCACTTTTGTGGCATCTGATCGCCCATATTCCGCTTTTATCTTTTCGATTCTGACTTACCTTTTCGGCACGAAAGCCATCTATTATCACATTTTCACATTACTGTGCCGCTGGCTTTCCGGTTGGGTTTTTTGGTGGATTCTGCAGCAGGTCTGGCCAAAAAACCGCACACTGAACACCTATGCGGCAATCCTTTTCATCCTCTATCCCGGATTCCTCCAACAGCCTATTGCTCTTCCTTACTGTCATCACTTCAGCCACATGGCTTTATTCTTATTTTCGATCGGTGCCATGCTGGCTTCTCTCCGTGATCGAAAGAGATTTTGGCTTTATACCGGATTAGCATTGATCGCTCAATTGACCATTTTCTCCCTGGAATATTTTGCATCGCTTGAATTTATCAGACCATTTTTGATCTGGCTCATGCTCCGTGAAGAGATTCCAGCCTCTAAACAGCGCTTGAAGAAGGTGCTGCGGGTTTGGACTCCGTATCTGGTCTTACTTGCATTTTTCTACTTCTGGCGAATTTTCTTGTTTTCCTTCCCAACCTATGAGCCAAAGATGTTGAATGAATTAAGTCAAGATTTATCCACAGGTATCTTTGATCTTGTTTTGCAGGCGTTGAAAGACTTTGCAACAGTTACATACGGCGCTTTCAAAAACATTTTCTTTTTCCCAAAAGTCTCTGAGGTGGGTTACTTTGCCACCTACGGGTATTGGGGAATTATCAGCATTTCCAGTATCTTCACAGCGCTCGTTTTAATTGTATTGGAGTCACGAAAGGATGCTGCACTACCGAAGGAAAAGAACAAATCGTATAGCGAAGTCCTGCTGATCAGCATTCTGTCCATTATCTTCGCCGGAGTTATCTTCTGGGTGACGAAACTATCCGTACGCATCGAATTTGCTTGGGATCGCCTCACGCTGGCATATATGTTCGGTGTTGCATTGTTGTTCGCCAGTGTTATTTTCCTGGTCTTGCGTCATAAACACCTGCGCATTGGGATCACGACAGTTCTTTTGAGTTTGACAATCGGGTTTCAGTTCCTCAATGCAATGGACTTCAAACATGATTGGGATTCTTTCAAAGATTTCTTCTGGCAATTGACCTGGCGCATCCCCGATCTTGAAGAAAATACCATTGTTATGACCACTCTATTCCCTCTGAAATACTATAGTGATAATTCATTGACAGCTCCTCTCAACTGGACGTACGATCCCGAATCACAGGATGAGACCTTATCGTATATTTTCTATTTCTCCGATGTGCGCTTGAAGGTCGGGCGCTTGACGGCGCTTGAGAAAGACCTGCCCGTTTATCAATGGTACCGCTCCTTCTCGTTCACCGGTAATACTACCGATACGGTTGTCATTCGATACGATCCACCTGGCTGCCTGCAGGTTCTGGATTCTCAGTACGCAAATGCGGGAATCATTCCCAATCTGACCGATCAGGAAGCTGCTCAGATCCCGCTCTCCAATCTGAATCGCATCATCACTTCACCGGAAGAAGCGAAATACCCTCCCATTGAGATTGTTGGAGCAGAGATCGAGCGCGGTTGGTGTTATTATTTTGAGAAGGCTGATCTAGCTCGTCAAACCGGTGATTGGAATACGGTCATTACATTAAAAAATGAAGCAAATGGACTCGGGCTCACCCCACGCAATCCAAGCGAATGGCTGCCTTTCTTTGAAGCGTATGTCCAAACAGAACAGTGGGATGAAGCTATTGCATTGATCAATGCCAGTCTATCGGAAGAAGATAAGTATGTACCGGGAATTTTGATCACCTGGGATAGAATTATGAGCGACCAGAATTTGAAACCGGATGCTGAGATACTGGATCTTATCAATACTCTGCGTAATTAAAATACAATTCTATATACAATATAAAGAAGAGGAATTGAAATGAATAAAAAGACGACCATTGGGCAGATCTGGGTACCTTTTACCATTGCTCTGCTTATCATCGGTGGAATGGCGTACTTCCTCTTCAATTCCACAAATCGTGGTAGCATGCAACTCACCCAATGGTCAGATATTTCTCTCATCTTTCTTCTTTCCCCGCTCATTACATTTTCAATGGTGATGCTCATGCTGGGAATCACTTTTGTCTTTTTTGTGAATATGTCACACAAGAAAATTCATGAGTGGTTGGGAGTAGCACAAATCTCTTCCGGGAATATGAAACAGAAAACCCAGGGTTTTTGTCATAAAACAATTTCGATTTTTTCAGGCCCTTCTGAATGGCTGAAAAATCAACGGAGAATTGATAAAAATGGAAGATAAAAACAACAGTTTGATTTATGTGATTGGAGGAGTGGCAGGTGCTCTGCTCGGCGTGGTAATCGCTCACGCATTGATAAAAACATCCGAGACAGAAGAGAAACCCATCCAAGTTTCTCCTCAAAAAGGGGTGCAGATCGGACTTCAGACAGTCAGCTTTGCTCGTGGTTTATTGAATTTGCTTAAAAAAACATAACACTACCATTCCACAACATGCCCGGTCAAAAAAGCATTCACACAATCATTTGCGGGACTATCCACCAAGAGACCATCATTAATCACTTGAATCGAGTAAGTTTCAATCGCCCGGGCGGGGGGTTATTGTATGCTGCTGCCGGGCATGCTCTTTTTGATAAAAATATCGGATTGGTGGCAAAAACCAACCCAAATTTCATGGAGGAATTCTACAAGGATCTAGAAAAGCTTGATGCTGATCTGAAGGGAATCACAACAACCATTCGTCCCATCAATGCCATGCATTATTATAGAATTATGAACAGAGATAAATGGGAAACGACCAATTTCAAACGACATTTTTATGAATTAGGTTATGAAGTTCCAAAATTTCTTCTTGGGAATGAAAAACAGATTGAGAATCATTCCTATTCTCAACAAGCTGAAGACCTTCCACTAACCTCTTCTGATTTCCCATCAGAATATGCAGGTGCCAAGGCAATTTTATTGACCCCTCTAAACTATCTGGCTCATTTTTCATGTATCCCATTTCTGAGAAACATGGGATTGCAGAAGATCCTCATGCGGTCATCCCCTGCTTATATGGTTCCAGGTAAATTAATCAATCTACCTAAACTACTCAATGGCGTTGATTTCTTTTTTACCACCGAACAAGAAATAAGGACTTTGTTTAAAGCACGGCTTGATCGTTACAGAACCATGCTCGAAACCCTTAAAAAATTCGGCGCAGTCTATTTCATAATCAAAAACAAAGAGGATGGTTATCTTCTCATGGATGCTGAAAATCAGCAACTATGCCTGATACCAGATTATCCAGTTTACACAGTAGATCCAATCGGAGAATATGATTGTTTTTGTGGTACTTTTACAGCTTGTCTAGGGATGAAAAACATGTCTTTGGAAGATTGTGCCGCCAATGCCAGCGCGGCGGCTTCTGTGTGCCGGGAAGGTAGCGGTATTGCTTATATCTTAAATACCTATCCGCCTATCTTTCGCTTGCGGGCTGAATTAGTAGCACATGATATTACTTATTCGACGATTTCTTCCATAACTGATTAATTTGATTCATGAAAATAATATGCAGTGCTTCTTTACGGAGATGTCGAAAAGGTGTATGCATATCTTCCCCAACAATTGGGGGTTTCCCAAAGATTTCCTGTTGATAGGCTTTTGCAATCTGTTCAATTTCCTTACTGGCTCTGGGAATGAATTTTTTCAATAGTGTCGCTTTTTCAAGCGGCGTCCGTTGTGACAATTCCTTAATTCCAAATGTTCGCAGAATGAGATCAAACTGCGAAAAGCTGCGCTGCAGATAGGTCAGCTTTCGATAATTTGCCCATTTCTTTAGCCAATGTGGCGGTTTTCTTCCGACCTTTTCAAGGGAAAACACCAAGTATTCCTGAAGAGGTATGGATACTCCTTGTCGTTGTACACGTCCGAAAAATAAAAAGGTTAGCAACCCAACCAAAACAATCGCGATGAATACAGGGGTGTACCAGTTTTTCGAGGTTTCTGCGATTCCGATATCGTACAATCCCTCCTGCCCTGCTAATCTTTTCTCAATGGCATCATACCAGGAGGATGAATTCCTATCGGTCAGATCGTCACTCTGATCATTTTGGTTTGATCGGTTCTCTTGCCCCAGTTCCGCCACTTCATTTTCAACGATTACGCTATTTTCATATGGGAAATGTATTGCGGGCTGAGTGTTGGTTGGTTCAAAGATTACCCAACCTATTTCCGGGAAATATACTTCCGGCCAGGCATGACTATCTTTGCTACGTACTTCAAATACTTTGTTGTTCTCAACTTCCCTACCCTGCGCATATCCC
>CAYLUJ010000043.1:0-17153 GCA_964386805.1 uncultured Pelolinea sp.
CGTTCGGGAGAGGTGGAAGCATGACCGGTGGTGAGGTTCTACTACTGGGCGATATCAATATTGATACCGTTTGGCCTGTACCTGGGTTCCCGGTTCCAGGCAGAGATGGTTTGGCGCCCAATGTATCTGTTGAGGTAGGAGGATCGGTTCTAAATTCCGCATTTGTTCTCGATCATTTAGGGCAAAAGACTGCTCTGATTAGCTGTATTGGAAAAGATGTCTGGGCTGAAAAAGTTAAACAGGAATTAGCGCAAACAACCATTGTTCAAGACTATATTCGTGAAAAACAGGATCGCCTGACAGGGCTAACATTCATCATTGTTACCCCCGATGGAGAACGAACTATGTTTTCCCATCGTGGTGCGAATGTCCAATTGCAACCACAGGATGTTTCAGAGGATGCATTTCGAAAAGCAGGGTTACTGCATATTTCCGGCTATGCTCTATTGGAATCTCCGCAAAAAGATGCAGTTTGGCAGGCGGTTAAACTGGCAAAACTTTATCGTGTTCCTATCAGTCTTGATACGGGTCTTGATCCGGTTCTTCGAAATACCAGCGAATTGCAAAGTCTTTTACGCGATCTCACCATTTGCATTACAGGACCGCAGGAAATTGCTGCAGTCTATCCAAATCTATCGCTTGATCAAGCTGTTGAAGAAATGATCTCTTCAGGTATTCAGCTGGTGGCAGTCAAATTGGGTGAGAAGGGGTGCATTGTTCGAAATAATAGAGAGCGAATCTCCTATCCTTCCTTTTCGATTGCAGCGGTAGATACTACCGGAGCGGGGGATTCGTTCACCGCCGGCATTTTATTTGGCTGGGTGAACGGAATGGGTCTTTCCGCTATAGCTGTTTTGGGTAGCGCACTTGGCGCACTAGCTACCACGGTTTATGGAGCTGGATCTTCGCTGCCAGATAGAGCTAAATTGCTTGATTTTCTAAAGGCAGCAAGAGAAAAAACCTTATCTTTTCAGCAGAAAGATATTGATGAAGTAATTGCGATGTTAACAAATCACGGGAAACAAGAAGAGAGGTAATGGATGAATTATATGCTTGAACAGATCCACAGCCTGCCTGACCTGATCCATCAGATTGTAGAATCATTAGAAGATACCATCCAGCAGAAGATCGATAAGGGTCTTTGTACTTCTCTGGAAAGATTGTATGTGGTCGGTTGTGGAGATTCTCACCATGCGGCTCTCGGCACACAATTGGCTTTTCGATCATTAACCGATCTTCCCATCGAGCCGATGACTTCCATGCAGTTCGCGCGTTATACGGCTGGATTTATTCCCCAGAATAGATCCGGGAGAAATGTGGTGATCGGGATCTCAGTATCGGGCGCTGTGGCACGAACGGCTGAGGCTTTAAGAATGGGAAAGCGAGCCGGTGTGCTTGCGGTCGCTTTGACTGCTGCACCCGATAACGCAGTAGGAAAAGAAGCCGATCTAATATTGGATGTGCCCGTCCCGGATTTTCCAATTCCAGTTGATATAGTGATCCCCGGTGTGCGCAGCTACTTAACCAGTCAGGTGGCGCTTACCTTGCTGGCAATCCATATTGGAACAATGCGGGGAAGCCTTACCGGTACAGAAACAGCTGCATATCGAAAGCAGATCATGGCTTTTGGTGATCTGATTCAGCAGACGATCGCTGCGTGTGAACCAATTGTAGAAAAAACTGCTCAAGATTGGGTACAGGAAGATGAATTTGTTTTTACAGGTAGTGGTCCGAACTATGCTACGGCTTTATTTAATGCGGCGAAAATAGTAGAGGCTTCTGGTGATTCAGCACTCGGACAGGATATAGAAGAGTGGGCACACCTTCAGTATTTTGCAAAAAAGGTCGGCACTCCTACTTTTCTCATCAGTGCTGGGGAGCGTGACCTTTCACGCGCTTCGGAGATCGCTATTGCTGCCCAGCAGATCGGGAGAAAAACAGCCGTGGTTTGCCCGAAATCCGTTGTGAGTTTAATAAAATTCGCTCACTATTATTTTCCAATTCCTCAGGTAGAAGAAATGTTTTCTCCACTTCTGGCATCTATACCCGGCGAACTTTTTTCCGCATACCTTGCAGAAAAGAAGAATGAACCATATTTTAGAGATTTTCAGGGTGGACGTGATAAAGAAGGAGGAGGGGGTATCAGCCGAATTCGCACCAGTGAAATGTGGAAGGAATGGATGAAATGACGAATCAGAACTTTTTATTAACAAAAAAAACAACAGTCATTGCTGCTCTACATCTGCCACCCTCACCGGCTTCTCATCAAACCACATCTCTCCCAATTGAAAAGTGCATTGATTACGCTTTACGAAATGTTGAAAAAGCAGTGCGAGCCGGAGTACCTGCCCTCTGCATTCAAGATTTGGCAGACCTGCCGGCTGCGCCTACAGTGCAGCCCCATACAGTGGCTTATATGTCAGTAGTGGGTGCGGCGGTGCATAAAGAATTTCCGGATTTGATCCTGGGTGTGTGTACCATGGCGCATGGCGCCCGCGAACCGTTGGCAATTGCCCAGGCGATCAATGCGCAGTTCGTGCGCATTAAAGTGTATACGGGAGTGATGGTAAAGGCAGAAGGTATTCTGCAGGGTTGTGCTTATGAAGCGATCACCTACCGCACTCAGATCGGTGCGGAAGATGTTTCTATTCTCGCAGATGTGTATGATCGCACCGGGATACCCCTGGGTGCATTGCCTATTGTAGAAGCGGCTCGCTTTGCAGGTGTGAATAGCAAAGCAGATGGCTTGATCTTAACTGGATTATCGTTTCGTGAATCACTCAAAATACTGCAAGAAGTTCAAAGTGCAAAACTTGGTATTCCGTTATTCCTGGGTGGGGGTGCCAATATTGAAAATATAAAAGAAGCTCTGCAGTTTTGCGATGGTGTAATCGTCAACAGTTCCTTCAAACCGGTTCGTGGATGGACAAATGAATCGATCCTGGCTGAGTGGGATGAGGATCGTATGAAGCAATTTATGCGGGTTGTAAATGGATGATTTTATAAGCTAAAGATCCACGAAGATCCGTTTTAATAACTGAGCTTTTCTGGATTCGTGATGATTTATTCCGGCAGCCAAAAATTCAGATTTGTAATCAAAATTTAGCGATCAACTAAGAGCTACCATTGGCTAACATTTTATGGGGGAGTTTTTTTAATCAGTGCTTTTTAAGATATTTGCTGAAAAGTATTGACATTCCCAATATTTTGAATATATAATTAAAACGATTTACTAAAACATTTTACTAACAACGATCAATATTTACGAATAATCAATAGAAACAGGATTGAAAGATCGTATGGATATAAAACCAAAGAAGGAGGGTCGATTATTGAAAGAAATATATATCAATTAATTTGTGAAGGCTAATAATAAGGAGAAAGAAAATGAAAGAAAAGAGATTTTTGAAATTTGGCTTGTTAGTTTTCGCCATACTGGCTATGCTTATCAGTTCATGTTCATCTGAAGCTGCCACGCAGGAAGCGGAACAGGCACCGGCGGGCGAAGAGGTTGAAGATACAACCCCTGCCGAACCGGTAAAACTCACTTTCTGGCATCAATATGATAAAGCGAACGCCGAGATGATCGATCAATTGGTGGCAGAGTTCAATGAAGCGAATCCGGATATCCAGGTGGAAGTTGTTGTTCAGCCTAGTTACGATGAATATAAGACTTTGCTGCAAACTTCCATTCTTTCCAATACTCTGCCTGATATTGCCACAGTTGATCTGATTTGGGTGCCGTGGTTGGTTTCAACCGATTCAGTGGAAGCGCTGGATAATTATATTGCATCCGATAGTGACTTTGATATCACGGATTTTTATCCTCTCCAGCTTGATTATGACAATATTGGTGGAAGCCGCTTTGCTTTACCAATGAGTGCCAATAATATGCAGGTCATCTGGAACAAGGATCTTTTTGAACAGGCAGGTTTGGATCCTGAAGTTCCCCCCACCACCTGGGAAGAGCTGAAAGCGGATGCAGAACAATGCCAGGACCTCGATAACGGTATTGTCGGTTTTGAATTCTACACGCAGCCTACCGGTGAGGGGATCACGTGGCAGTTCCAGGTATTCCTGTGGGCAGCCGGCGGCGAATTCTTGAATGCGGACAATACCAAAGCCGCATTCAATACGCCCGAAGGCTTGGAAGCATTGACATACGTCTCTGATATGCTGCAGGGCAACGGATCGATCCCGGGGCCGTGGGGTGCATTTGGCGAAGGCAAAGCCTGCATGCAGCTGGATGGCTCATGGCTGTTCGGATACCGAAGCGATGCTCCCTTTGATTGGGGCGTGGCACTGGTTCCCGCTCCTGAAGGCGGCACATCAGCAACCAATACCGGTGGGGAAAGAATTCTGATGTTCTCCAATTCCGAAAATAAGGAAGCAGCCTGGAAATTCATTAAATTCATGACGAGTTCCGATGTTCAGTTAAGATGGGATATGACAACCGGTTTCATGCCGGTTAGAAAATCTGTAGGGGATAATCCCGAATATCTCAACTGGATCAATGAAACTGAACCGAGAATGCTCCCGTTTGTCGAGGGTATGCAGTATGCTCATACCAGACCGGCGACTCCGCTGTACAATGAAGTATCCGATGCATTTTCACGTGAAATACAAAATGCGTTCCTTGGATTGACAACACCAGAAGAGGCGTTGGCTGCAGCAGAACAAGCAGTAAACGATATCCTCGCACAGTAGAAATAGAATAACGCAGGGGTGGTTGATACATGCGGTACCAGCCACCCCAAAAATTAGAATAAAAATGTTATGACCCAACGAAAAAACAGCAGATACAAGATCTCTACTATCATTCTTTTTTTATTTCCATCTCTACTGGTATTGTGTTTATTTGTCTTTTATCCCATTATTGATGCTTTTCGGTTAAGTCTGTTCGAATGGAATAATCCTGCCAAGGTTCCTGTGTTCATTGGGCTGGAAAACTATAAAAACCTGTTTATGGATGACCGATTTTTGAATTCTTTGAAGGTTACCTTTACGTATACGGTTGGTGTTACTTTCATCAGTATCATCCTGGGATTGATCATTGCGAATCTACTGAACAACAAGAACCTGCCCTTCCGCAACTTTTTTAGAGGTCTGTTCTTTTTACCCACGGTAACCCCCACGGTTGTGGCAGCCATGGTGTGGATCATCATATTCAATCCCACCTACGGTTTTGTAAATATCATTTTAAGACAAGTAGTAAATACACCTCCCAACTGGTTCTCTGATCCACATTGGGCACTGCCGACAATTATGCTCTTGGGCATCTGGAGAAGAGTTGGCTTTACCATCATTATTTATCTGGCAGCGCTGCAAAATATTCCCAATGATTATTACGAGATATCGAAGATCGATGGAGCCAATGCATTTCAATCATTTCTATATGTGACCATTCCACAAATGATCCCTACCACATTGATGCTGGTCACTTTGGGATTCATTGATTCGTTCCTGGTTTTCGATCAGGTATTGATCACCACACGCGGTGGACCGAGCAGCACAACTGAGGTGGTGAGCTTGTTCTTATATACAGATGCCTTTACTCTTTTCAAGATGGGAAAAGGTGCGGCAATCTCTGTGATTATATTTGTGATCATACTTGCAATCACATTGATCCAATGGCGCCTGATAGGATTTGGATCATATGAGGATATTTCTTGAATATGTTCAAACACATTCATAAAACACTCCTGAATAAAATATTTCTGCTTTTGATCATTCTGCCGATGGTATTTTTAATGGTGATGCCGTATATGTGGATGATCACTGCATCATTAAAAGAGAGGGGGCATGTCAGTGAACCACCATATCTGGTTCCAAGTACTTTTGATTTTTCAAACTACTCAAAAGCGTGGAATGGAGCACCATTTGGAAAATATTTTCTAAACACGCTTTTTGTGGCTGTGGTTGTGGTGGTCAGCCGTATCTTTTTGGGGGCATTGGCTGCGTATGTTTTTGCTTTCATCAAATTCAAGGGTCGTGATTTTGTCTATTTTATTTATTTGAGCACCATGATGATCCCTTTTTATGCCATTGTTATTCCACTGTATTTGCTGGTCAATGATTTCAACTGGTTGAATTCTTATCAGGCTCTTATTTTTCCAAGGATCGTGGATGCGTTTGCGATCATGATCTTACGGCAGGCATTCATTTCAATTCCTCGTGAATATATTGATGCGGCGAGCATCGATGGTTCATCTCACTGGTATATTCTATGGAAGATCGTCTTCCCCATGAGCCTTCCATCTGTGATCACTTCCGCTGTGTTCAGTTTTCTGTTTATCTGGAATGATTTCTTCTGGCCTTTCCTCGTGGCAAACGGTACCAGTTTGCGGGTGATACAAACCGGATTGCAGGCTTTTACAGGAAGGTATTTAACCGAATGGACTTATTGGATGGCAGGAACGGTCATCGCTTCGCTGCCTCCGGTTTTGTTGTTTGTGTTTGCTCAAAAATACTATATCTCAGGGCTTTCGAGGACAGGTCTTAAATGAATAAAACATCATCCACACCCGAATGGGTCCGCGACGCGATCTTTTACCAGATCTTTCTCGATCGTTTTGCCAATAGTGATGCTTCAAATGACCCTGTTTCTGTTACACAATGGGGATCAAAACCAACTATCGACAATTTCTTTGGCGGGGACCTCTTGGGGATCATGAACCACCTGGATTATCTTCAAGATTTAGGTGTGAATGCACTTTATCTCACTCCTATTTTTAAAGCCAGTTCAAATCATAAATATGATACCGATGACTATTATCAGATCGATCCAGCCTTTGGCGACAAAAATATTTTTAGATCTTTGGTGGATGAATGCCACAGGCGGGGTGTGAAGATAGTGCTGGATGGGGTCTTTAACCACTGTGGTTATAATTCGATCTACTTTCAGGATGTGATAAAGAAAGGAAGATCATCAAAATATTCCACCTGGTTTGACATTCATTCATACCCGATCGATAAAGATTCTGTAAATTATCGAACCTGTGGCGGCACCTGGTATCTTCCAAAGCTGAACTGCGAATTGCCCGAGGTGCGGGAATATCTGTTTGATATGGCGGCTTACTGGATCAGAGAATTCGGGATCGATGGATGGCGACTGGATGTGCCCTGGAAAATTTCCTTCGATTTTTGGGTTGAATTCAGGGAGAGAATCAAAGGTAAGTTTCCGGAGACCTATTTGGTGGGGGAGATCTGGCGCGATGCTGTGAAGTGGATCAGGGGCGATACATTCGATGGGGTCATGAATTATCCGCTGCGCAATTGTATTTTGGATTATTGTGTCTACGATCATATGGATGCCGAGGACTTTAACTATGAATTGTTGCACCAACAGCAAATATTTCAACCAGCAGCTCTGCTGCAGTTAAATTTACTGGGCAGCCATGATACTCCTCGAATTCTGACGTTGTGTGGTGAAGAGATTAAACGTGAAATACTGGCGATCTTGTTTCTTTTCACGTATCCGGGCGCTCCTATGATCTATTATGGCGATGAGATTGGTCTGACGGGCGGAAATGATCCGGATTGCCGAAAGTGTATGCCATGGGAACGGAAAAATGAATGGAACCTGGTAATACAGGAACATTTTAGAAAATTGATCAAAGCCCGGATGGCTCATGCGGCGCTTCGCAGGGGTTCATTCAAACCACTCTATGTGTTCAATGGAATTTACTCGTACCAGCGCCAGGTCGATGAGGATACGATTATCGTTGTCTTAAACCCACGCATGGCATATCATGATATAAAAATACCTTATGCAACAACACATCTGAACGATAAAAATGAATGGTGCGATTTATTAACTGGAAAGAAGTTCATTGTGCAAAACGGGAACATCTGCATTGAAACTCTGGATGCGATGACGGGTTTGATACTCTATCCGACAGCATAACCTATTGAGGAAGATAAGATAATGTCTCGTATAACAATCAAGGATGTTGCAGAAAAAGCTGGTGTATCCATCACTTCTGTTTCTTTTGCTTTTAATAATCCGGATCGCTTGCCCGAAGGAACGGTTCAGAAGATCCTGGAAGTGGCAGAGGAAATTGGATATGTGCCGAACCCGATCGCGCGCAGTATGCAAACCGGACGCACCGGTGTGATCGGGATCCTGGTGCCACAGCCTACGACAGAAATCATACGGAATCCCTTCTGGGCGGAGTTTATCGAGGGGGTGGCGGAAGTATGTTTGCGAGAAGGTTTTTCGATCTTGCTTGTTCCCCCGCTCGAAGGAAGTGTCAAAAGAGCGGTTGCCAACACAGCCGTGGATGGATTCATTACCATAGGGCTGGAATTGTATAAATCGACGATTTTAATCCTGCAGCAGAGAAAGATCCCCTTTGTAATTGTGGATACCGATCCGGTGGAAGGCATTTCATCGGTCAACATAACCGACAAGAAAGGCGCATACTCGATCATGAAATATGTGCTCTCTCAGGGGCATCGCAGGATTGGTCTCCTGGGAATTCGTTCAGGGAAAATGGGAAAATTTGATGAATACACCGGTACTCTGCGCAGCAGGATTGATGGCTTTTCACAGGCTTTGAAGAAATATGAATTAGCACTGGATGATCCGCATATAAAGTACTATGAGTGTTCCAGTACGATGCATGGAGGAGAGGAGGGATTTCGATTTTTGTTCTCTGATGAACCCTATCCTACCTGTATTGTAACCATGAGTGATGTTATCGCCTTCGGAGTGATCAAATCCGCCAATCAGAAGGGGCTAAAGATACCCGAGGATGTATCCGTGACAGGTTTTGATGATGTCCCATATGCAGCCATATCCAATCCACCGCTGACGACGATCTCCCAGCCACTCAAAGAAAAGGGGAAAACTGCTGCGAATTTGCTGGTTGATCACATCTGTGGAGATAAAGAAGCCGAACAGAAAATTTTTACCACGAAATTGGTGATCCGTGATTCGGTAATGAAAATGGACGGGAATTAGGGATTATCTCCAATTTCAAGGTTCAATTTTCATCAGAAATAAAAAGTCTTTTTTCACCTTCATCCTATTCAACAAAAGAGGGTGTATTTTCGTTTTCCTGTTCTTGCAGTAATTATTTTTTTGTTTGAAATAGATTTGATTTCTTTCTTAATACTAAGAATATTACTATATTATATATTGACAATACTGTGTATTATACAGTATAATGCAAACATGATGAACTCAAAACAAAATCAAGAACTCGAAAAATTGAAACAGGAAATGCGACGGGGAGAGATCGTCCTGGCAGCTATGAGCCAGCTTATGCAGGATCAGTATGGCTATTCGCTCATTAAAAATCTCAATAAGAAAGGGTTCGAGATCGGGCAGGATACCCTCTATCCACTTTTGCGACGCCTCGAGGAGCAAGAATTGCTCGACAGCGAATGGCGCGTTGAAGATCCACGCCCTCGCCGCTATTACAGATTGAACGAAAACGGCAAAGATGTGTTTCGCCAGCTCTCTGAAGAGTGGCGTTCACAAACAGAAATTATAAGGAGATTATTAAATGAAACTGAATAAAAATGCAGGGGTATTGCTAGAACGCTATCTCTTGGCGGTAAAAAGAGAACTGGGCGGCAAGACACGTGTAGACATTGCAGCAGAGATAGAATCATATATTTATGATCTGCTGGATGAGCGTTATCCGAAAGCGGATGAGATAACCGAAAAAGAACTGGAAGTTATCTTGAAAGAAATGGGAGCGCCACGTAAGGTTGCTGCGCAGTATTCCGGACAACACTATCTCATTGGACCGCGTTTGTTTTCCATTTATATTCTGGTGGTTAAAATCATGCTGTGCGTAGTGCTGGGCGCATTGACCCTTTCCATGATTATCGCTTCCATTGTTGAACCGGCAGGTAATGTCTGGCAATCGATCCTGGAATATCTCGGCTCTCTGTGGAGTGGAGCGCTCTCTGTGGTTGGTGTGATCACCTTGATCTTTGCTATTATCGAACGTTCAACAGAATGTAGATCTATTGATGAGATCGAAGAGTTACAAGAACTGAAGATTAGCGACTTACCTGAATTGCCTGAAAATGAAAAAGAAGTGAGCCGGGTGGGTGTTTCCATTGAGATCCTGCTGGGTGTCATTGGTATGGTCTTCTTTACCTATGTCCAAAAAACCGGCGGGTTGCTCCCTTATTGGATCAACACCAACTCTTCGCAGCAGATGGTACGGCTGTTTACAGAGAACTTTGTTCATTTCATCCCCTTCTTGCTGGCGTTGACTGGTTTAGAAATTGCCCGTAACACCACTTTGCTGGTACAGGGATATCACAGCTCGTTGACCAATTGGTGGGATGTGTCCTTGAAAGTTGCCGGTAGTGTTTTGTTGGTCTTCCTGATCTCATCACTGCCGTTGATCTCACTGGATTTCTTCCAAGAGCTGGAAGGTGCGAGCGTATTGTCTCAGTATGAATCACAAGCCAATACTGGATTGGCGATCGTGATGGGTTTGGGGATCTTTGGGAATATTGTGGAGATCATCCAGCGTATTGTGCGCGAAGTGCGCAATCCTTCTCTCTAGGGAACAACTAAAAAAGTGGGTGATTTTTTCCCCACTTTTTCTTTTAACATAGAGAACGAGATATCTCAACCGCGCTGGCGATGGGCAATGCTCCTTGCGCTGATCAGGAGTGTACTTGCCAGGATACTAATCAGCAGCATGGATACCCGCAGTGATGTGACTTCAGCCACAGCTCCAATCATGGGAGCACCGATGAGTGAACCAACATATCCGAAAGTTGCCACGCTGGCGATTCCGATACCTGCCGGCATGCCTGGAAAATTACCGGCGGCGCTGAAGGTGAGCGGGATGATATTTGCCAACCCCAACCCTGCCAGCGCGAACCCTGCGATTGCCATGATTGGGTTGGTTGTAATGACGATAATTACCAGACCAAAAATTGCTATGGTACTGCCCACTCTCACGATAACCACTGGTTTCCACCGCCCTACCAGGTAATCACCGCTTAAGCGACCAATGGTCATAGTAAGTGAAAAAGCTGCATATCCAAGTGCTGCCAGTGAGGAGTTAGTATACAACACCTGTGTGAGATACACCGCGCTCCAATCTGCCATAGCCGCTTCTGCGATCACCGAACAGAATGCAATGGTGCCCAGCGCCCACAATGCTTTTTCCGGAAGGCGAATTATTCTACGCTTTTCCAGACTTGCTTGCTTCTCTTTCAGCAGGTGCGGATAACAGATAAAAATCACGATGATGAATAAAAAAGCGACCAACACAAAATGGGGAAATGGGGTTACCGCTGGTAGAGCAGCCATCACGGAACCCAGCAGCGCTCCCATTAAACCGCCAATACTGAATCCGGCGTGAAAAGAGGACATTAAAGTACGTCCGGCTTTTTTCTCGACCTGAACCGCTTGCTCGTTCATTGCTACATCCAAACTGCTCAACGCAGCGCTGAATAAAAGTAGAACAAAAAACAATACATATTTATTGGGTGAAATAGCAATGAATGGTAGTACTGCGCATGCGCAAAGTGCGCACATTCGGATAACTTTTGCGCTACCAAAACGTACGATCCATCCACCTACAAGCAAGAGAGCGCAGATCATTCCAATGCCTGATCCAAATAAAAGCAAACCAAGCGTCCCTTCGCTCAGCTCCAGTTTGATTTTAATCGCGGGAATACGCGCGACCCAGGTTGCGATAACAGCCCCATTGGTAAAAAATGCTGCCAGCACAGCCAATTGAGTTTTACCCCCTATCAAGAATTTTTTCATAAAAACTCCTCAATGATTTCTTTTCAATCCCAATTCATGCTGAAGAAGGATTATTCGGCTTTGAACACTTGAATCCCCAGTTTGCGATACGGTGCCAGTACCTCTTCATCTACCTGTTTTTCAGTGATGATATGTGTGATAGCTGCACAAGGCGCAACAATGTATGGACCAACCGTGCCCAACTTTTCCTCGGTTACTGTAGCAACCACATCACCGGATTGTTCGATGAAAGTACGCATAATGCTCACCTCTTCATATTCGTAGATCGTGCATCCTACTTCCGGGTGCAACCCGCAAATACCCAGAAAACAGATATCCGCTTGAAAATGCTTGATCTGGTCAATGGCTTCTGCATCACTGGTGACCAGTTCTTTTTTGTTCAAATGTCCGCCAATGAGGATGATATCAATATATGGATAACCTGCCAGATGCAGGGCGATTTGCGGGCTGATGGTAACGATGGTGGCGTGCAGGTCAGCTGGCAAATTCTTGGCGATGCCGGTGTTCGTTGTTCCTCCACCCAGTAAAATGAGTTGACCATTCTGCACCAGTCCACGGGCTGCCTGCGCCAGCCTTACCTTACTGATCGGATTTTGTTTGTCGCGTTCCATAAATGGAATATTGTTGGGGGCAAGGGGGAGGGCACCGCCATGTACTCGTTTTAATAACCCGGCAGATGCCAGGTCGCGCAGGTCACGCCGGATGGTATCTTCGGAGACTCCATACAGATGACTCAACTCAGATGCCACCACTCTGCCGTGCAGGCGCAGTTCTTCCAGAATGGCTTGTTGTCTTTCCTGTGGTAGATCCATTGTTTGCATTCGTTTTCCTTCTTATTTCGCATCAAAATGCGTATCTATGCACGATAATGCATTATATTGCACGTTTCAGGAGAAGTCAAGCTAGGTTCAGATATGGAAGAGGGTCTGAATAAATGGTTCATAGCTTATAAAATAAACCCGAGGTAGTAATTTGGATTTCTATCTCGGCATCCCACATTGGGTTTTGAATGTATCTATCGCTTATCACAGCCCTCATTACTAGTTCAAATTGAAGGGAAAAATGCTCATGGGTAATTCTGTTTGGTATTGATTGGGATCGAATGACTTGCTTTATTTTGAACTTGATCTTCTATCAGTAAGGAAAATGTCGGAATCCTGCTTTTGTTCTTTTGACTGTGGTTTTTTTATCACGATCCATTTCAACAACTCTCCACTATAATTTTTATATGGAATTCCATATTTCCTCCAAAGCACGGAAGAAATACCAGTTTGAAGAATCCCTTTTTTCCTTCGATGGCAATATCATCTTTGCTAATTTCCATGCTGCGCGTGTCTTTGCTCAGCGTATGAATGAAAAGCGCGACCTGGTTGCTCAACCTGATCTCACCGTACGTGCCGGGCAGGTGAATGCCATGGGCTTGATTGATGAGATACTCCACTACGTCATTTCCCAATACCGTTCTCAAAAAGTTCCTCGTCTTTATCGGGATATGGAGGCTGCTCTCCTAAACACGCTGGGGAAACGGAAATTAACCACCATTTTGCGCGCTTTCATGCGTGATTTTCCACCCTCGGCTATCTTTCAAGAAAAACTAACCATTGAGGAATACCTTAACGGAAAGACGGACGGCATTCCGAATCGTTTCTCAATTCTCGAAGAAGTCCTCATGCTGTGGTTGACCAACCAAAACCCGGCTTGCATGCCGTATCAGGAATTATTTGATGATCAAGAGTTGGCTGATAAAACTTCCTATTTCCTTTTAATAACCACCTTGCGTGAATTTTTTGCATCTCAACCCACCTTTGGCCCTGATAATCAGAACCTGGTGGATATGCTGCATAGTCCCGCCATTGCCGTGCCCGATTCACTGCACGGGCAGCTCGATTACATCCGTAGCCGCTGGGGGGACCTGCTGGGACATTATCTGCTCAAATTGCTTGGCAGTTTGAATCTCTTTTCCGAGGAAGAGCAAGCCCGCGGGTTGGGTCCTGGTCCCGTGCGGGTACCGGTCTACGCCACAGCAGGGGAAATGGAGCTTGAGCGCTTCAGCCCGGATGCCGATTGGATGCCGCACCTGGTGATGATGGCAAAAAATACCTACGTTTGGCTTGATCAACTCAGCAAACGCTACCGTCAATCTGTCACGCGGCTCGACCACATCCCGGATAAGGAACTGGATCGCCTGGCAGAATGGGGATTTACAGGACTATGGTTGATCGGGCTGTGGGAACGCAGCCGGGCTTCGGCACGCATTAAGCAAGCTTGCGGTAATCCTGAAGCTATCGCTTCCGCGTATTCCCTAAAAGAATACCGCATTGCAGATGACCTGGGCGGGGAAGATGCTCTGACGAATCTGCGTAACCGCTGCCAGCAGCGCGGCATCCGCCTGGCTAGCGATATGGTTCCCAATCATATGGCGATCGATTCCACCTGGGTGGCGGAACATCCGGATTGGTTCGTTTCCATGCCTTTTTCCCCCTTCCCATCCTATACCTTCAACGGTATGAATTTGAGTGAAGATGAACGTGGCGAGATCTATATTGAAGACCATTATTACGACCGCACAGATGCTGCGGTTGTGTTCAAATATCGTGACCGGAGAAATGGTCGCACCTATTTCATATATCATGGCAATGATGGCACCAGCATGCCATGGAATGATACTGCCCAGCTCAATTATCTTGACCCCAATGTACGCGAAGCCATTATCCGCACCATTTTGGATGTCGCTCGCCGTTTCCCGATCATCCGTTTTGATGCAGCCATGACGCTCGCCCAACGACATTACCAACGCCTGTGGTTCCCGCTGCCAGGCAGCGGTGTTGATATTCCCTCGCGCAGTGATTTCAGCCTTCCACAGGATATCTTCAACCAGTACATGCCCCAGGAATTCTGGCGTGAGGTGGTGGATCGTGTGGCAGCCGAAGCCCCCGATACCTTGCTGCTTGCCGAAGCTTTCTGGTTAATGGAAGGGTACTTCGTGCGCACACTGGGTATGCACCGTGTTTACAACTCTGCTTTCATGAATCTGCTGCGTGATGAAGAAAATGCCAAATATCGCCAGGTGATGAAGAATACCCTCGAATTTGACCCGGAGATCCTTAAGCGTTTTGTCAATTTTATGAACAATCCCGATGAACAGACCGCTGCCACGCAGTTTGGGAAAGGTGATAAATATTTTGGAATCTGCACCCTTATGGCAACCATGCCCGGGCTGCCCATGTTCGGGCATGGGCAGATCGAGGGTTTGACCGAGAAATATGGTATGGAATACAAACGTGCCTACTGGGATGAACAGCCCGATCAAGCGCTGATGGATCGTCACAACCGACAGATCTTCCCGCTGCTGAAACGGCGTTGCCTTTTTTCGAATGTGGAGCAGTTCTATCTGTATGATTTCTATAATACAGATGGCATGGTGGATGAAAACGTTTTTGCCTATTCCAACCGTGCCGGGCAAGAACGCTCACTGGTGATCTATCACAATCGTTTTGGTGATACTGCTGGCTGGGTACGCACCAGTGCTGCTTTCATGGATAAGCGCAGCGGTTTCCTGCGTCAGGTGGATCTGCACACCGGGCTGGATCTTCCGAATGATAGCCGTACCTTTGTAATTTTTCGCGATATTCTTACCGGCTTACAGTACATTCGCAACTGCAGTGAGATCGCACATAAAGGATTGAATATTCAGTTGGATGCTTACCGCATGCATGTATTTGTAGATTTTCAGATAATCGAGGATGATGCAAAGGGGAGCTGGCAGCAAGTATACGATACACTCAATGGGCGTGGTGTGCCCGATATGCAAACATTGCAGTGGCAGCTTCCATTGCATCCCCTGCTGCAGCCCCTGCGTGAGATCATCAACACAAGCTATTTCAATTTCTTGGTGGAACAACGACCGCGCGTTTATAACGAAAAGACTCCAGAGGCGCTCTTGAATGAAGCTGCACACAAACTCGAAAACCTCATTCGCGGAGCCTCTGTGCTGTTGGGAAAAGATTTGGAATACGAAAAACACTGTGAGAATTTCAAGAGAAAAATGAATGTTCTTTTCAAAGTGGAGTGGCTCGATCAGTTGCGCCCTGATCTATCTTCGCAAATATTAATTGACTTATCCGATCATTTGCGTGAACATGCCTCTCCGCTTACTTGGCTGGCAGCTATCTGTTGGATCTATCTGGATGGCTTGCGTTCCGCTCTGCAAGTAGATTTTGAACAATTCTTGTCTCAATTGGAAGAATGGCGTATTCTTTCAATAATTGAAGATACATTGCGGTCGAGTGAATTTCTGAAAAATTCAAATATGAATGTCAAAGATTTTATTCTTTTCTTATGGAAAAGTGAAAGCTGGCTACGCAAACAGAATCGTCGAACATTTCAAACCTTCATCGAAAAATGGCTGAGCGATCCTTTTGTTTGGGAATTTCTGAAGATCAATGAATATGATGGGAAAACCTGGTTCAATAAGGGGTGTACTGAAACTGCCTTTTTGCTATTGACGTTTGAGGGAGCGCTCGAGATTTTACAGGTCAATAACCCGGGTACCAAACAAGCGCTGCAGCGCCTGGAGCGATTGGCAGAGATCATCGATCAGCTCCGCACAGATGCAGACCTATCGGGGTATGATGTACAGCGTTTTCAGGAATTACTGGATCAGCGGGCGGCTTGATCGAGTTTCATCTCAAAACTTTTTAAATAACCCAGGAAAGCAATATCTCCACTCAAGCTTGAAACTTCGCTGTGTGCTTGCGCTAAAGTATCAATCACTCCCTCTGTTGGATTGTGCCCGGTGGCTTGTTCTATCAATCCGGCTGCATGCGCGGCATATTTTAATACATTCAACAGTTCAATACGGTCGAGATCGAAATAGAACCATGCATCCGAAGCGAACATGCGCAATCGATCATATTCCGCTTCCAGTAACAACCTGACCAATGCTTGCTGCCCGGGGGTGAGGGATTGTGCTGCATGCTCTGCGACAAGCTCATCCAATGCTCGTTCTCCCAGCAGTACATTCACATATGCATCTCGCAGTTCCCATGGATCGCGGATCAGGTTCTGCAGGTGTGCTTCATATTCTCTGTCAATAGCTTCCGCCAATTCATTCATGAATTCGCGCACTGGTTTCTTCCAGGTGGCAGAAGGGGCGTCGCCGCATACATTGCGCCAGCGTTCGATGCCGTGGTGGCAGCTCCAGGAGGTATTTTCCAGCAGTTCTACCGTCTGTTCCACAGGATGATCGCGCAACCATAACGCAGGATATTGCCGCTCGATACCCGTTTTTTCAACGGCTCCATCCAGCAGGTAACTGAGAAATCGCTCGCGGAAGGGCTGGTGATGTCCATATAGCTCTCCATCTGATGCGACCATAACCAATTTTTCGTGGTTTACT
>CAYLUJ010000044.1:0-9436 GCA_964386805.1 uncultured Pelolinea sp.
AAAGCCGCCGAAGTGATCAGTTTACTGGAACCAAACATCGTTATTCCCATGCACTATGCCACAGCGGATTCGAAAGTAAAACTTGACCCTATTTCAAAATTCTTAAAAGAAATGGGGCTCTCTGAGATTGAAACGCAGGAGAGTTATAAAATAAGCAGTATCATCGACCTTCCCGAAGATACCCAAGTTGTTATTTTAGATTATTCGATAAAATCATAATGGAAACCGAACCAGGAAAAATCATTCTCACGTGGGATGTTTCTCCTCAGAACGAACAGAAATATTTTGAGTTTCTGGTTCGAGAATTCTTGCCGGGCATGCAAAAACTGGGTTTTCAATTGACCGATGCTTGGGTGACAGTTTATGGAGATCGACCCCAAATATTGATTGGCGCTGTGATGTCTTCCATTGAAGAAATTCGTGGGATACTAGATGGCGCAGAATGGTTCACTCTTACCGGAAAATTAAAAGAGTTTGTGATCAACTATAAACAGAAACTGACCATCGCAAATGGCGGTTTTCAGTTCTAGACAATTTTACAGGCTCCTTCTGCCAGAATGCAAAATCTCACCACTGTATTAATAGATTGGTATCAAAAGAATAAACGAAACCTACCATGGCGCGGGGAAAAAGAAGCGTACCGGGTGTGGGTTTCAGAAATTATGCTCCAGCAAACCCGCGTTGAGACGGTGATTCCTTATTATGGGAGATGGCTGCAGAAATTCCCTACGGTGCGCGACCTGGCGCAGGCATCGGAAGAAACGGTGATCTTGTTGTGGGAAGGGCTAGGATACTATGCCCGTGTTCGAAATATGCACAATACAGCAAAGATCCTGGTAGAACAATATGAAGGGATTTTTCCTCATTCATCAGAGGCGCTTCGAAAACTACCTGGTATCGGTGACTATACAGCCAACGCAATTGCTTCAATCTGTTTTCATATTCCTGTTATAGCACTGGACGCCAATGGAAAACGCATCTTTGCCCGATTGCTCGATTTGGATCAACCTGTTTCCACAAATCAGACCAAGAAAAAAATAGAGCAGTTCGCTACGAATCTACTTGAAAAAGTGGATGCTGGCGATTTCAATCAAGCTATTATGGACCTGGGATCTTCGATTTGTGTATCACTTGAACCCAAATGCCGAAACTGCCCTTTGCCATCTTTTTGCGGTGCTTATAAACAAAATACCCAGAGCCTGCGCCCTGTCCTTAAGAAGAAAAAAGCGATCCCATTCTATCAGGTGGTGGCAGCTGCAATATCTGATGAGAGTGGACGCTATCTATTGGCGAAGCGACCGAAAGGCGGAATGCTGCCGGGTCTGTGGGAGTTTCCAGGTGGAAAAGTTGAAAGCGGAGAGGATGATCCGACCGCCTTACGGCGCGAAATCCGCGAAGAATTGGATACAACAATTTCTGTAGGAACTTTGATTGGTAGCTATCGCCATGCCTATACTCATTTTCGGGTAGAAGTGCGCGCATATCGCAGCAGCCTGGATGGAGCGATGCCGCAAGCATTGGAAGCGCAGGAACTGGCGTGGGTGAAATGTGAAGAAATGGCACGCTTTGCCATGGGGAAGGTCGACCGGTTGATCTCACGCGACCTGTGTAGGGATATTCCAGTATAGATTCAAAACTCCTATAATATGAATATATGGAAATGCGAGATATTCGAGAAGCCGGTTTTGAAAAAGCACGCGCTCGAATGGTGGAATTGCAGATTTTGCAACGTGGAATAACCAGCCAATTGGTCCTGGATGCCTTTCGCAAGGTTCCGCGCCATCTTTTCGTCCCCGAAGAAAACCAGGATGAAGCGTATGGCGATTATCCGATCCCCATTGGCTTTGGACAGACTATCTCACAGCCATATATCGTAGCATTGATGACTGAGAAAGCACAGTTGAAAGCGAATGACCATGTTTTGGAGATTGGGACGGGTTCCGGGTACCAGGCTGCGATCTTATCCTGTTTATGTAGAAAAATTGATACGGTTGAAAGGATTCCTGCATTGGGGAAACGGACTCAGGAAGTACTCTCTGAATTAGGGTTTGATAATGTGACCGTGCATATTGCGGATGGTACTGGCGGCTGGACTGAAGCGGCTCCGTATGATGCCATCCTGGTTACTGCGGGCTCGCCATCGGTGCCACCCCCTTTGCAAATGCAACTAAGAAATGGGGGAAGATTAGTAATTCCAGTTGGCAGTTCCTGGCATCAAGAATTGCAATTATGGATAAAAACTGAAGCCGATTTTGAGATGGAAACAATCATTCCAGTAGCGTTCGTCCCATTATTGGGAAGATGGGGATGGGAAGGAGAACGCTACCGGAATGAAATGGATTAAATATTGCTGACGGTCACCAGAATGGTTGGGCGCCGTTGGGTTTCACGGTAAATGAAGCCACTTAAAATTTTCGTAACTTCTTTTTCCAAATTGGATGGATTTCGTTTAATGGTATCCAGGATCGTTCTACGGGCTTGCGGGAATAATTCATCCGCTTCTCTTGTGGAGGTAAATCCGCGACTGATTATCTCCGGATCGGTAATGAGCGATCCATCTTTTTTATTCAAGATGACGTGCACAAGGATGACGCCATCCTTCGAAAGTAGTTCTCTGTCTCGCATTTCGTCAGGGCCCAAATCCCCTACACCTGTCCCATCTACAAACACCATGGAGATCGGCTCCTGATTGCCTAAGCGCAGTTTATTGTTTTTAACTGTGATTACCTGTCCATCTTCAACAACTGCAATATGCCTTTCGGGGATACCCGTTTGCATGGCGAGGATCGCACTCTGCTTTAACTGACGCAGCTCACCGTAGGCAGGGATAAAATACTTAGGTTTGGTGAGATGAAGCAGTAGTTTGATATCTTCCTGGCTGCCGTGCCCTGAAACATGCACCGGAGCGATTTGTTCATAGATCACATTTGCGCCGCGGCGAAAGAGATCATTGATCGTTGAGAAAACCGCTTCTTCATTTCCTGGGATGGTCTTTGAAGAGAGCACTACCGTATCGCCTGCTTTAATGTCAAATTGACGCTGGGTGCCGCGAGAAAGGCGCCCGAGAATGGAAGTCGGTTCACCCTGTGAGCCGGTGCACATGATGGTCACCTTTTCATCCGGCAGGTGCAAAGCTTCTTCAATGCTTATTTTCTGATCATCATCAATGGCTAAGTAACCCAGTTTTTGTGCGATCTTGGCGTTTTCGACCATACTGGTGCCAACAAAGGCGATCTTGCGATTGAAACTCTTGGCGGCATTCACCACCTGCTGCATACGCGATACCAGCGAAGCAAAACTGGCTACGATAATACGTCCCTTTGCTTGAGAGAATACTTTATCAAGTGCTTCTCCGACAACCTGTTCCGAGGGTGTCCACCCGGGACGGGTTGAGTTGGTAGAATCAGCGATCAGTGCCAGCACCCCTCGCTTGGAGAACTCGACCAATTTTGCATAATCGGTTGGCCAATTATCAACCGGAGTATGATCGAATTTGTAATCACCTGATTGAACAATTAAGCCTTCGGGTGTTTCGATGCCCAAACCAACCGAATCAGGAATCGAGTGACACACATGGAAAAAATCGACCTTGAATTTTCCAATTTTTATCTGGCTACCAGCTTGAACGGTATGCAGGGCGACATTCTGTGTTAGGGATGCTCTTCCAAGTTTAACCTTGACCAAACCCATGGTAAGGGGAGTGGCGTAGACCGGAACATTCTTGAATTCTTCCAGAAAATAATTGACCGCACCAATATGATCTTCGTGACCGTGGGTGAAAATCAGGCCACGGATTTTCTGCCGATTGTTGCGCAAATACTGAAAATCTGGAATGATGTAGTCTATACCCAGCATATCGTTGTTGGGGAACATCAAACCACAATCTACCACTATGATGTCATCATCATATTCGTAGACCATCATGTTCCGTCCAACTTCTCCTAATCCCCCAATGGGGATGATTTTTAATGATTTATTTTTCATACTTTCCTCTATTAAAACTGCCTTTCATAGGCAGGTATTTTTAAATAAAATGCCCCGGTTCAAATGGCGGCCAGGGCTTTCTTTCTAAATTGTTATGTATTTCAATTTTCGATAATTACCCAGTAATCCATGAATTACCGGATGAACATTTTATCATGCTTTTTGCAATATGCTGCATTCGATTTTTTTAAAGAACTGACCGTTCAGCATGTAGCTTGTCGCGTATTTGAAAGACCTGGTGTCTAAAACGATCATCTCTTTCTATCATATCTGAGATCTTATCGCAAGCATACATTACTGTTGTATGATCCCGACCACCCAGGCTATTGCCAATTTGAGGAAGGGAAGCATCTGATTCTTCGCGCATCAGATACATGGCTACCTGCCGCGGTAGAGCTACATCTTTGGTGCGAGTCCTGCCTAATAGATCATCCTCAGAAATATTAAAAGCACTTGCCACCATATGAATGATGCGATCAGGTGCGACCGGGTTCTCATTTGGAAAGAAATCCAGTAAGGCAGATGCAGTTAATTCAAGTGTTAATGGTTTTCCACTTAACTCTGAATATGCCAGTACTTTGGTCAATGCCCCTTCCAGTTCGCGAATATTCCATTGGATCTTCTGAGCGATGTACTCTAATATTTCATATGCCACAACTCTATTCGCGCTTTCGGCTTTAGCGCGCAATATAGCGATGCGAGTTTCTAGCTCCGGCGGTTGGACATCCACGGTAAGTCCCCATTCAAAACGGGAACGCAGCCTTTCTTCCAAGGTTGTCATTGCTTTCGGAGGTCTGTCTGAAGAAAGGACAATTTGCTTATTTTGCGAATGCAATGTATTAAAGGTATGGAAAAATTCTTCCTGGGTTGATTCTTTCCCTGCGATGAATTGAATATCATCGATCAGCAGAACATCGATGTAGCGGTATTTTTTACGGAATTCTTCTGTGTTGTGCACCCGGATGGCATTGATCAGATCATTCGTAAACTCTTCTGATGAAACGTACAGAACGTTCTGTCCTTTTTCGCGGATATGATTCCCAATAGCCTGCAAGAGGTGGGTCTTTCCCAGACCCACACCACCGTACAGAAATAGCGGATTATAAGCGTTCGATGGATTTTCAGCGACCGCCAGGCTGGCGGCATGTGCCATGCGGTTATTGGGACCAACTACAAAATTCTCGAAGCAATAGCGAGCATTGAGCAATTGGTTGTTGGTATTTACAGAAGCTGCAGTAGAAATTGGAACACTTGGAATACTTTCACTGGGAAGAGGTTCAGTAGTACTTTGAAGCTGAAAGGTCACTTTTTGTGGTGCGTTCATGATACTGGTTAATAATTTTGTGACCGTCCCTGTCAGGCGATTTTCAAGCCAATCTCGAACATATGCATTTTGTACACCGATGGTAAAGACTTCCTCATTATGCGATAGAAATTTTGCATCACGTACCCATGTATCGAATGTAGCTTTCGACATATTCATCTGCAGTTGTCCAAGTGTAGCTTGCCATGCCTGATATGCTTCCATTTCCTTCAGTGCTCCTTTTCTTGAATTTTCGTAAATGAAACTAACCCCTTAAAAGCCATATTAAGGATGATTAGTTCTGGGAGATGCTTCTGGTTTAGAAGCGGTGATTCCTCAATTGGGTAAGAATTATTCTAGCAAAATGCTTTGAGATGTACAAGTAAAAAAAGTGTCCTTAAGGTTAAAAAAGAAGAAACCTTAAGATTTAGGAATCTTAAAAAACGAAAGAAAGAAAGGTATAGACAACTTTTTCGGTAGAACGTGCGTTCCCCGCCACTAGTACTTTGATTTTAGAGCCAACCCCAATCTGTAAGGCGAGCGGAAACTGGAGAAAAAAGGTAGCTATTTGGTAAATATATCAATCTTAAAAAACCTTGCGCATTAAAAAATGCACACAATTAAAGTTATCCCCAAAAAACGGGCAAATATGGTTCAATCTTCCGTCAAAATTGTGTCCAAAGCTTTCTCTACTAGGTCAACAGCATAATTCGTTCCGCGATCCCATGGATAGACCTGACTCATTGTGATCAGGAACACATTTTTAAAAGGTGTCTTAATATCCAGGATATTTTTAGAGTGATTTAAAAATGGAATTGGTTGCGCATAAGGTTGTTTGAAGAGCCAGCTCTCCTTGATCCAACCTTTTTTGAACTCCTTGTTTATTTTTTGCAGGCTTGGAACAAATCGATCGATCAACTCTTCTTTGCTCAGTTTAAAATATTCATGCTCAGGAGGAAGATAATCACCACAATACACAAGATGATCTCCTCCAAATTGATCAGGAGAAAGGAAATTGGTATGCTCGACAAGAGATAGAAAGGGGAAATCCTTTGATTTAGGAAGGTTGTACCAATAATATTTCTCTTTCGAGAGCGGGTGAGTGATAGATAAGAGCAGAACAACAGCGCCTATGCTTTTCGATTGGAAAACTTTCTGTTTATATCCTTCTGGCAGATCAGGTGCAAGTGTGGCAAGGGATGCCGGTGAGGTAGTGACGAGAACCTTATCGTACAGATATTCAGAGTTGCTCACCTTAACTGCTACTGTATCATCATCGCGTTGCGCGATCTTTTCAACAGAACTGTTGAATTGGATGGAAATATCCTTCTCAATCAGCTTCTGTGCGAAATCATCAAAAAATGCTTGAAAACCACCTACATAAGTACCCAGCATGCTGGAGCGTGCCTTAAAACGTGCCCAAAACCAGGACATGGGAACTTGCTGATAATACTCGCCAAATTTTCCACGAAGCATGGGTTCAAAATTGATCTTATAGATCTTCTCACCGTAGTACTTCAACAACCATGCATGAGCGGTGTATTTTTCAAGGGCGTGCCAGCCAGCTAGAAAACGAATATATGCTGTAACAAAACCAAAACGCATTTTCTCAAACCAGGAAAAACCCGGAAAAGTCAGTACGGCGCCGACTGAATCCAGGGGATAAAAATTTCCTTGATGATACATGACGGTCTTGGGGCGTAAAAAACGGACTTTCTTCTGCATCCCTAATTCTTTTATGAGATTCAGGATCGCCTTATCACTTTTGAACCAGTGGTGATAAAAGAACTCCACTGACCAATCCCAATTTTCATGATAAAAACCGCCCGCCAGACCCCCGGGGTGATTTCCTTTTTCATAAATGGTTACTGCATAACCTTTCTTCTTTAATTCATATGCGGCAGCTAAACCCCCAATACCGGCACCGATGATGGCAGCTTTTTTCATGATCCCTCACCTAATATTTTTGAGATTTTATCTGATTCCAATGCAGCCCTTCGCGGATGAAAAAGATCAAGCCGACAATTGTGATCGGCAGCCAGAGAGCAGCATGCAGCGTCAGAATGTATGCTGCTGCATTCTCTGAGGCTACATTCATTGCGGCTAGTAAACTGATGCCCGGCGCGTCGAAAACACCGATATATCCAGGTGCAGATGGAATGGTGGATAGGATATTCAATGCGCCATTCAAAAGTAATAACTGGCCAAAAGAAACACCTAGATGAAAAGCCTGCTGTGTACTCCAATATAAACCTGTTTCAAATAACCAAACCATTATGGATAATGCAAAGACGATAAGCAACCGCATTGGGGATTTCAACGACCCCAATCCCTCAAAAAACCGATTCAAAAGCACATGATATTTTTCATGAAATTTTGCAGGAAGAATTTTTAGAAATATAAAATCAAGAACCCTCTTTGATTTTTCAGGGAAGATGGCAGATACCAGTAGTATTAAAAATGCACATATAAAAACTACGGAACCTGCGATCAATATCCATTGGATCAACCCGGTCAACGATTTGTTCTGAAGCTGACCTAGAAATCCGGGTAACCCGATCAAAATGAACGTGATCATTACCAATCCATCAAAAATACGTTCAACGATAATAGAAGCCAGGGAAGTTGTAAAAGGAATGGAATGTTTTTCGCGCAAATGATATGCCCGCAGGAACTCGCCGGCTCTGGCAGGGAAGATATTGTTTCCGAGATACCCGATGCAAATGGAAGGGAAAAGTTGAATGGCTGTGGGGGAATATTTTCCTTTCAATAATATAGACCATCTCCATGATCGAACCGACACGCCGATAAAATAGAAGAAAATACCCGGCAGCAACCAGATAATATCGATCGTTTTAATGGAAACCCATAACCCATTGAAATCAAGTTCCCTGATCGCCAGATAGAGAAAGAGTGCGCTGATGAGAATTCCAAACCAAAACATCCACCGTTTCATTTTGTAGATTCTATCATGAAGAGGCTTTGTCTTCTTATTATTCAAAATCGTTGTAGCAAGAAGAATTCTTAAATAAAAAAACCAGAACCCTTGTGTTCCGGTTTTCAATCCCTAGAATGCTTAATACAATCACACCTTGCTTTTTTCTGTGCTGCCTTTTGTGTCTTTTACTGGTTCTACAGGTTTCGTTTCTTCCGCAGTCTCTTTCGTATTGGTGCTGCGTGCTGCTGAAGTTGATCCGGAACTGGAACGATGGTCGGTGGAATAAAAGCCAGAACCTTTGTATATCACACTAACCGGAGAGGTGATCACTTTATGAATGGTCTTCTTTCCACACTCAGGGCAAATCTTCAGGGGTTCATCCGAGAACTTCTGATTTTTTTCAAATTGTGTTCCACAATTATCGCAATGATAAACATAAACGGGCATAACAGCTACCTCAAGTCTTGTATTATAGTCATTTCAAGAAACTGGTGCAAGTTCTTCTTCAATTGGAACGGGCGCAGGAGAAAAAAGGATTTTCCTCTCTTCCTTCTCAAGAATTGGATACTATAATCAGGAGAAAAATAGTGGAGGTTGATCCATGGGAGGACCACGAACTGTAAAGGCACCCAGAGGAACACAGTTGACCTGTAAATCCTGGTTGACAGAAGCTCCTTTTCGCATGATTCAAAACAATCTTGATCCCGAAGTCGCCCAACGACCCGATGAACTGGTTGTTTATGGAGGTCGCGGGCAGGCAGCCAGAAACTGGGATTGCTTTGATGCGATCCTGGATTCTCTAAAAGAACTTGAGGATGATGAAACACTCCTGGTGCAATCAGGAAAACCGGTTGGTATTTTTCATACTCACTGCGATGCGCCGCGCGTTCTCATCGCGAATTCCAATCTGGTTCCTCACTGGGCAACCCAGGAGCACTTCGATGCATTAGCTTCCCAGGGTCTGATCATGTATGGGCAGATGACGGCTGGTTCCTGGATCTACATCGGTACTCAAGGTATTCTACAGGGCACCTATGAAACTTTGGCTTCTCTGGCTTTACAAAAAGGATGGTCTTCGCTAAAAGGGAAGTTTATACTTACTGCCGGTTTGGGGGGGATGGGCGGCGCTCAACCACTTGCCATCACAATGAATGAAGGGGTTGGATTGATCGTTGAAATCGACCCGGTTCATGCTAAGTGGCAGAAAGACA
>CAYLUJ010000044.1:9446-16394 GCA_964386805.1 uncultured Pelolinea sp.
TCTCGGATGATCTGGAGGAGGCGCTTGATCTGGTACAGGAAGCGGTGGAAAAAGAAATTCCGCGTTCCATTGGTTTGGTCGCCAACGCTGCTGATATCTACCCCGATCTTCTCGAACTGGATATGCTGCCGGATGTGGTGACCGATCAAACTCCCGCCCATGATTTTCTAATGTATGTACCCAACGGGATGAGCCTGGAAGCAGCCAATGAGTTACGCAAGCGCGATCCGAAAGAATATACTCGCTTATCCACTAATGCCATGACTGCACAAGTAGCTGCCATGCTTGAATTCCAACGCAAAGGGGTCGAGGTTTTCGACTATGGAAACAACATCCGCCAACGTGCTTTTGACAACGGACTGAAAAACGCCTTTGATTTCCCTGGCTTTGTACCGGCTTATATTCGCCCCTTATTCTGTGAAGGGAAAGGACCTTTTCGCTGGGTGGCTTTATCAGGAGATGAGGAAGATATTTATAAAACCGATCAAGCCATCATGGAATTATTTCCTGAAGATGCTCATCTTCATCGCTGGCTCAAGATGGCGAGAGAACGCGTTCCATTTCAGGGCTTACCCGCACGCATTTGCTGGTTGGGTTATGGCGAACGGGAAAAAGCTGGTCTGAAATTCAACGAGATGGTTGCCAGTGGCGAATTGAAGGCTCCTATTGTTATCGGTCGCGATCATCTGGATTCTGGTTCCGTGGCATCTCCTAATCGTGAAACGGAAGGGATGAAAGATGGAACGGATGCGGTCAGCGACTGGCCGATCCTGAATGCGCTCATTAATGCTGTGAATGGAGCCACCTGGGTATCCTTCCATCATGGTGGCGGGGTAGGGATTGGCTATAGCCAGCATGCCGGGATGGTGGTGGTGGCTGATGGCACCCCAGAAGCAGCCGTACGCTTGAGCCGGGTTCTCACATCCGACCCTGGTATGGGTGTCATTCGTCATGCGGATGCCGGATATGAGAGTGCGATTAAAACAGCCAAAGAGCAGGGTATTAAAATTCCCATGCTGAAAGCATAAAGTTAATCGAAAATATCCTGGGTACAAAAGAAGCACGAGGTGAGCATAAGGGACAATGGGCTTACCTCGTTTGTTAATAGTGAACTTCAAGCAACTTCCAGTTCTCATATTCATAGATTACTGTAAGGAATTCAGGAATATCTTGATACAGATTCTTTTTTGTATTCAAAATGACAAAATCGATCTTGTTTTCCATAAACCAGTTTTTATCCAATAGGAGTTCTTGGGGTGAGATTGGAATGATTTTTTGAGAGAAATCAGATTTAAAAAATGGATAATCCCAAACACCGCTGTCAATGCATAATCCAGTAACTGATCCCTCCGGAATACGAGAACTAATGGCTCTGATCGGATAACGTAGTGACCGGTTCTGAACGGTCATCTTGTCGATTCTGTCCATGTTCCAGATTGTTTCGCGAATAAGGCTGGGATTATTCTCAAAAATTGCAACCGGTTTTGCTTCATTGAGAAAATGAGTCGTGATGATAATTGAAATCGCGACAATAACCATTCCTAAACGGGTGATGTGAAGAAGTTTGTTTTCTGAGAAATAGATGTTAATCAGCGGTGTGACTAAGACCGCTACCGATAAAAAATATCGCCCCTGGTAAGGATCCCACCCCGGACGGAATATAACAACGCAAAAAGCATATACTAAAAAAGTGAATACAAGTCCCAACCTCACGATATCCTTTTTTTGAATCCCGCGAATAAACCCTGCGATCAATGCTAAAGCCATCAGGAAAAAGCCTAATGGGCCATACCATGCCTCATCTTCTGTGAGATGAGGTACGGTAAGATATTGAAATTGGTGCTCATTGAGAGCTAGAGCATTACTTTCGAGTTCTATATTCAGAGCATTCAAGGTTTTTGAAAAAAGGATTGACTTGGCTTTAATAAAGTAATTTTTGAGTGGGTAAGTAAGCCCAGATGGATCAATAGCATTATATGTCAAACGCAAAGGATTTAGTTTAAGAATTTTAAGTATATCTTGAATGTTCGAAAAATTCGATTCCGATTCTACAGAACCTGGAAGTCCAAAAAAACCCTTGAAATGAACAAGGTTGATGATGTAGGTAAGACTGCCAAAGATAAGAAAAAAGAGAAGAGTAAAAATTAAGAAATGCTGTATTGCTTTTGGCATTTCTTTCCGTTTTTTTAGCCATAAAAAGAAGAAAAGGATAAGATAACCAGGCAAAATAAAAAAAGCAGTCTGTTTTGAACCCAAGGCTAAGGCGATCCCCAATCCTGAAATCGAGAGAAATTTATTCTGCTCCTGTTTAAATCCGAGGATGAGGAAATAAAAAGCGCAGGAGATTAGAGCAGCAACGACCAAATCTGTTTGAGCTGTTGTGCTCTGCATGAGGATGATTGGATAAGAAAGGAAAAGTAATGAATTGAAAATAGCACTTTTAGGAGAGCGGTTGAGAAGTCTGCTAATTCCATAAACAGAAATTGAACAGATGAGCATTGCGGTGAATTGACTTGCTTCCACAAAGGTGTCATTTCCAGTAAATACAACTGTCCAGAGAACCTGAAACGCTGGGTTTACTGGATAATAAATATCGCGAATGTTGTGGATCGTAAAGGGGAAATATGTTCCATTTTGCAACCAGTACCCAATTCGTGATAAATGGGTTGTCATGCTATCATGCGAATTTGGTGGCATTACATAGATTAATACGACTTGGAAAAGAATGGAAAAACACACTACAACAAAAAAAAATAATATTTCACGTGTTTTAAAGATGCGCTGGAGGAATTGTTTGATTGATAAAAAAAAATGATCCCGGGTTATTAACTTGGGTTTTCTTTTCATTATCCAATAGATTGTGGTGATGGTGAGAATCAAGCCATGAATGAGAGTAAAGAATAACTTGTTATTTAATTGATAAAAAAAACCGGCTATAGTACAGGTAAGAATGGCATTGGATATTGAAAAAAGGTAAACTGATAGAAGATTGGCAATTTTCGATTGAATTTTAAGAATTGAAGAAATGAGAATTGAAGTGATTAGAATAATGAATATCGTTAGCAAAGTAAACATAATTTCTTCCACCATATAAATTATTTATGTGAACCGACTTTGAGTAGAATTTACATCGATTGCTATAGGACTATAATTCTTTGCTAGTGAATGATACTTGATGAAACAGCTTTAAACAATGTGGGTAGCGGGAAGATAGTAATGAAAAAAAATGAATCACGAAGACAATTCTTAAAAAAAGCAGGTCTGATTGCTGGGTCTTTATTTGTATCAACGTATCTAGCTAGTAAATCAATTGTTGAGGATTCTCTCTATTACAGTGAAGCATATGGCGATGGTGACCCGCTGGCTGATGGTTTCCGAGAGATGGAAGAACTAGAACCACAGGATCTGGCAATTGAGGTGAATTCAACAAAGAAACAATTTTTAATTGATAATCCGATTCGCGATGGAGATATGAGTCGAAAGGTTGCACTGTTGACCTATGATGATTGGGGGAACGATGAACAATTGACAAGCATTCTTGATGCATTTTCTAGATTTCCTAAATCAAAGGCAACATTTTTCTTTTGTGGTGCGTATCTTTTCGATTGTGCCCGGAGTATTGAACGGATGGTGAATGAGGGGCATGTAATTGGCTGTCATGGTTGGGAGCATGTTTGGATGGACACACTGACAACGAATGAAATCAACCAGTTGTTTGGAAAATTTATCAAGACCTTGTATCAAATCATTCCTGGCTACCAACCGGAATATTTCAGGATGCCTTACGGAGGTTGTAGAGATCCTAAAAAATATCAGGAAGTGATTGAAATCGCCGCAGATTGGGGACTTCAACATATCTACTGGTCATTTTATACAGAAGGGAGAACTCCTGATGGGAGAGGGATTATTAAAAAGAATTTATCAAAAGGATCAATCATTCTCTGTCATATGAACTATTATTTCGATATTCTGAATACGAGCTGGATGCTTGATTATTTGGAGTATCGTGGTTATTCTGCGGAAACACTAAAAACAGGATTAAGTCCGGAAAGTTACTGGAATTAGCAATTTCTGTTTGAAATGGAGCCCTGGGAAATCGATTGTTCTTAATCCATTTCTCTGATAAGAAAAAGAACAGTATTTATATTTGGAGAAATTCTGTTTTCTATGAGTCTGGTTCATTTTTCGGTTTTGTACACAAAGCGATTGTAGCAGCGGAAATTTCTGCAATTATCGATGCAGACACAAAGCATTTATTCCATTAAAGAAGGAGCAAGTAATAAGGATTCCCAGGCGATCTTATAGGAGAAAAATTAAACAAGAGCTTCTTGTGGTATCCCTGTAAATAGAACCGCAAACTATTTTTTTGCAATATAGATCTCAAAGAAATCCAAAACAGGAAAAAGAATTTTATAACGACGTAATATAAAAAATTTTTCCAGCTGCACAGCAATGCTGTGAATATTACTCTTGTGGTACTCGCCGCTGTAATTGGCTAATCTTCTTCCAATTTTATATAAAAAATTTTCGGTAGGGCCAGTTATTAGAATGCTGCCATTGGGAGATAATAACTCATGGAAGCTTTGTAAAACCTCATTGAGATTATCAACATGTTCCAATACATCCATGGCAAGAATTAAGTCAATCTTGCCTGCTTGATTATGTAAGCGATCCAAATTATTAACATACTGAACAGTAGTCCATTTCTTTTCTTTGCCAATTTTTTCTAATAAATTTGTATCAAGGTCCAAAGCGATAACACATTTTGATTTATTAACTAGAAAAGGTATCATTACACCCAAACCGCAGCCAAAATCCAAACTTACATCACAATCTTTTAAATCGAAAATATATTGCATTGCGTATTTCACTCGCAACCAGAACAAATATTGCATTAAAGGATTAGGATTTGTGTATGCAGGCAGGGCTTGTTCGTCAAAAACCTTCTGGTCATAAGTTTGCAATATATCTTTTAATAATTGAATGCTTTCTTTCTTATAGTCCCTAAAATACTGATTATCAATTCTCATAATGATTCTCTGTGTTAATATTTTATGATAAATTAAAGGTTTTTGTTTTGCATGAAATAATTAACCGATCTTTAAACAATGTAACATGGACATTTTTATTTAATCGTCTATTCGGATTGATTTTTTGGGCACATCGTTAATGTCCAGTGAGATTGCTTGAGTAATTAATTGAATACCAATTATGATCGGTAAAACTGCAATTAATACAGTCCCACTGGTGGCGATGATCCCGGTATTAATTGATTGAACCCATTTGACAATCCCCCATATAAGGCCAAATATCAGAGCCGGGACTCCCATCACCAAATATATTGATGCGGCGGTGAAGTCATAGAGAAAGTATTGATAGCCGACTCTTTTTTGTAACCCCTTCAATAAATTCAAAGGAAATCTAAAAAGAGTTGACAATAATGATATATTGCTAAGTTGATCATCATATTTTGCTGGAATCGGGATGTCAACTACAAGTGCTCTTATTTTGTTCAATTGGAACAACATGCTTGTTTCAAAAAAATAATCTTTATCGATCGCTGTTTTATCGAGCAGTGCATATACATCTTTATGAATTGCTGTATATCCGTTGGTTGGATCGAAAATGTTCCAATATCCGCTTGCCATTTTTGTTAAAAATGAAAGACCCAGGTTTCCAACATGGCGGATGAATGGCATCTTTTGTAATTCTTTCATGTGAAGAAAGCGATTCCCTTTTGCATAATCCGCTTTTAATTCAATAATTGGGTTGATCAGAGATTCGATGTATATAGGATCCATTTGATCATCACCATCCATCTTTACCATGATATCTGCACCAAGCTCTACGGCGAGATCGTATCCGGATAACATCGCCCCCCCCACCCCCTGATTTTTGGCATGGTGGATGAAATGAATGCGCTTATCTTTAATCTTTTCAACTTCTTGAGCGGTTGCATCCCGGCTGCAATCATCGACGACGACAATATAGTCAATAAATTCGGGAAGATGATTGATCACTACGCCAATATATTTCTCGACATTGAAAGCAGGGATGATCACTGCAATGGATTCTTCTTGATCTTTATGAGTATACAAAAATTTCACTCCTCCTTAATGAAACATAAACAATCTATTACCATTTAAAGTATATGCAAGAAAAATAAAATCGCCAGATTAGTTTCTGGCGATTTTGGGGAAAATCAAGGGAGTGTATTCGATGTAACCCAATCACTTCCAAGCAAAACGGCTATATCGACCGAAGATGCTGGGTCATAGCTGAATTGTATATTGGTGGAGGCAACATTCATTAAACTGGCCAGATATGCAACGGTATGAGGTTTGCTGTGGTACACAATGATGGTGGTTGGGTTTCCAAGTTGACCACTAGCCGCTTCCATGGCATTGATGCCTTGCTGCTGCAAGTACGAGATCGTGCGACTTGTTATAGTAGTATCTTGTGTACTGTTCTGAACTAAAACTGTGGCTGCCTCATCCCGCACAAGAGTAGACCCACTGGAGGCGCTTGCAAGAGGTCCCAATGCTCCGCCTGAAGCAAATAACTGATCGCGCAGCTCTCTGATCTTGTCAGTGATGGGTTTTAAAATGTCTAACCCATCTGGCGATTTGGTCATGATAACCATATCGGTTCCAATGACGGCTTTCTGAAAACTATCAGTGGGAATATTAATCATTAATGATCCTACTTTGATCAGAGTGGATAGGTCCATATTGGTGCGAATGCCGGATGATAAGCTGGCATACAAGGTGGGAGCTTTAGAGATTAAAGTTGGAAGCTGGTTATACCCTGTGATCCGATTGATGATCGCCATGATCACCTGCTGCTGCCGTGCGGCTCGTCCAAAATCACCATCCCCTGTATACCGGTCTCGGGCATAAGAAAGCGCTAAGGAACCCGGTAATGTGTATTGCTCTCCGGCTTTCAAAT
>CAYLUJ010000045.1:0-2725 GCA_964386805.1 uncultured Pelolinea sp.
AGAAGCTTCTTGAACCTGTGGTAATCAATGGAATAGATCAACAAAGTACCCACACAACCAATAATGACAAATTGAACTTGACGATTGAACAAATAATCAGGTTTTTCTCCCAATGTTGTTACCGAGTATTCCCAACCTGCGGAATAGACCATTAACAACCCAATCGCCAGCAATGCCAACACACAAACTAAAAATGGCACATCAATGCCGAGGTGGAGGGATCGTTCTTTCTTTTTTGTGATTCCTGGTTTGGTGTTCATTCCAATGCCTCCACTATCTTTTTAAACAACGTTCCACGTTCTTCAAAATCCTTAAAGGCATCGTAACTGGTTCCGCCGGGAGAAAGCAGCACCACGTCGCCTTCCTGCACCGTGTGAGCAGCAGCCTGGACTGCTTCGGAAAGAGTAGAAACTTTATCCAGAGTGTATGGGAAGTGATGCTGTTCGTAGTTATCCAATGTCGCATAGATCAGATCAGCTGCTTCCCCGAAGAGAATAATGTGGTCGACGCGTTTGTGAATTTGTTCGGCAAGATCCATCCAGGGCAAATGCTTATCCCTACCACCCAGCAACAAAACCAGCGGTTCTTGGAAGGAGCGAATGGCTGCGAACGTTCTTTCTGGTGTGGTGGCGATCGAATCGTTGTACCAATCAGCGCCGTGCCAGCGACGTACGAACTCAAGCCTGTGGGGGATGCCATGAACTTCTTCAAGACCAGCTTTCATTGCTTCTACTGGAAAACCGGCAGCCCATGCGGTCGCACAGGCGGCCAGTGCGTTAATCAGGTTATGTTCTCCGCGCAAGAGGATGGAATCCGTAGAACAAATTTCTTGCTCAAAACCCCTATCCTTTATCCAAAGGGATTTTTCGCGCAGGAAAGTGCCCGGTAGATCTCCCTTCAATTCTTTCAATCCAAATGAAATTAACTTTCCCTGCACCATCTTGCGCAAATTCCATGCCCCGGGATCTTCACGGTTCAAGATGGCAGCATCGGTGGGTTTTTGATATGCAAGGATATGGGCTTTAGCTGTTGTATATGCTTGCATGGTGCCATGCCGATCGAGATGATTGGGAGTGATATTCGTAACGGCAGCAATGGCAGGCGATATTGTCATCAATTCCAATTGAAAACTGGAGAGTTCCAAAACCACAATATCTTTACTATGGATTTCTTCAAGAAATGGAATCAGTGGAACCCCAATATTTCCGCCGATCCAAGCTTTTTGACCTTTCTCGCAGGCTTTCTTGGCGATTTCACCTACCATGGTGGTGGTGGTGGTCTTTCCAGCTGAACCGGTGATCCCAATTGCCCTTGCTTTCAATCCTTCGAAAAAAATCTGGGAATCATTTGAAAGAGGAATTCCGCGTTTTATAGCTTCTTGAACAATAGGGAGATCAAGAGGCACACCACCCGAAATGCACAGCAGGTCACATTTTTCCAAGAGAGCAGGCGGGTGGCTTCCAAAATATGTTTGGATATTTACCCCCGCAAATTCATGGATAATGTCCGTGAAATTCTCAGCGGGTCGATTATCGTTCAAGGTAACGACCGCTTTCTTTTCCGAGAGGAAGCGCGCAAGAGCAATCCCTTGGCGGGCGCCACCTAGAACAAGCACATGCATTCCTCTAAAATTTCTCATCCTTATCTCACCATACTGATGGATATTCCGATTAATACGAACAGCAAATTAATGATCCAAAAACGCTGGACAACTTGCGTTTCACTCCAACCGCTTAATTCAAAGTGGTGGTGAAGGGGCGCCATTTTAAATAGTCGTTTACCACCCGAGAATCGGAAATAAGCAACCTGTAAAACGACACTCAAAACCTCGCTGGCTGGGATAATTGCAATGAGAGGTAAAAGCAACCAGTGTCCGGTCATCAAGGATACTGTTCCCAGTGCTGCACCGAGTGCCAGGGAACCGTTGTCACCCATGAACAATTGGGCGGGGTGAACGTTGAACCATAAAAATCCTAAAAGAGCGCCAACAATCGTGAAACAGAAATTAGCAAGAAAAGTCTGACCTTGTATCAGAGAAATTACCCCATAAGCGGCAAATGCGGTAATTGATATCAAACTTGCCAGACCATCCAATCCATCTGTGAAATTCATGGCATTGGAAAAACCAACAATGATAATGGTCGCGATTGGAATATATGCAACTCCCAAAGGAATAACCTCCGGATAGCCAGGCCAGTATAGCTCGGGTACATGCAGAGCATATTTCAAAAGGAATGCGGTGATTAGTGCGAATATTGTTTGTATCAAGAATTTTGTTCTCGCAGACATCCCCAGCCCTTTACGCGGTCCACGAATGCCTTCCCAATCATCAATGGCACCGAGGAGGCTGAAAATGACCATGACACCCAGTGGGACAAGAACGGATAATCCGGAAATGTCAAATCCCAGAACGGTGGCAGCATTGAGCAAAATAGTCAAAATGATAACCGGAAGGATGATGATGAATCCTCCCATGGTAGGGGTGCCCAGTTTTTCAATATGGCTTTCAGGGCCATCTTCACGGATGATCTTTCCAATCTTGAAGTGGCGCATGAGCTTGATCAATGGACCTCCCCAAATTAAGGAAAGGACAAAGCTCAAAACCACCAGCACAAGCGATACACTTGTCTCTCTCATTGTGTTTTCTCCAATGCAGCAGAAATGGTATCCATTCGCAAGCCATGCGAACCTTTTATCAAAACCACATCTTCTGCTGTGAGGTTGT
>CAYLUJ010000045.1:2778-16365 GCA_964386805.1 uncultured Pelolinea sp.
CTGCTTCGGCTGAATTATTGACCGAGGTAATGGCATTTTCCGGAAGACCAGCCTGCCTGGCTGTGTCAGCGATGATTCGCCCCAATTTTCCGACGGTGATCAGGTGATTCACAATCGCGGCAGCCTTTTCACCAACCTGATGGTGACCAAGTTCTTCATAAGCGCCTAATTCGAGCATGTCGCCCAGCACAGCAACTTTATGTCCTTTCAACTCGTCCAATAAGTCCAATGCGGCGAGCATAGATTCGGGTGTGGCATTGTATGTATCATCCAAGATGAGTGCACCCGTTTCAGTGCGCACAGCCACCAAACGCAATTGAGAATGCCCTTTTTGTAGACCAAGAATAATTTCATCCCAGGTCATTCCCATTGCCAAACCGGCTGCTGCTGACCGCAAAATCGTTTGGACAGAATGTCTTCCGAGCAGGGGAACTTGCACATGGTATTTCAATCCTTGATAATGAATATCAAAGGTGATGCCTTTCAACCCATTGCCTTGAATTGCATCTGCCCAGAGATCTGCGGCAGACGAAAGACCATAGAAAAGCACCTTTGCACAAGTCTTTTCGCTCATCGGACGCACAAACGGATCATCATAATTCAAGATTGCTACACCTTGCTCGGGGAGCGCTTGGACCAGTTCAGCTTTGCCTTCGGCAATCATTTGCTGGGTTCCGGCGCGTTCGGCGTGCACCGTTCCAATATTGGTGACAATGCCAATCTCAGGGGCAGCTATTTCGCATAGAAATTTGATCTCACCGGGATAATAAAAACCCATCTCCAGCACCACGCACTCTTGCCCATATCCGCAGTTCATCAGGGTAAGGGGAAGCCCGATCTCATTGTTGTAATTACCGGGATTCTTATGCGTGGCGAAACGCTTGCCAAGTACCTCTGCCACCAATTCCTTGGTGGATGATTTTCCTACGCTGCCGGTAATGCCAATCACCTTTAAATTCCTACTCCTCCGTTGATATGCCGCAATCTTTTGCATGGCTTGCAGTGTGTCATTTACTTTAATCCCCAAGGGGGTTACGGGAACGGTGAGAGGTTTGGTCTTATCTATTTTTTCCAGATCCAAAACAGGAAAATCACAGGTGATCTCCTGGTCCATGACAACTACCTGGGCACCGGCAGCAACCGCTTGGGAAATATAGGTGTGTCCATCAACACGTTCACCCTTGATTGCAAAGAAGATCGAACCGGGAATGACGCGACGTGAATCGATGGCTGCTTCAGAAAGCATGGAATCTTCACGGGCGTTTATTTTGATATCCAATGAGTCCAATAGGTCAGTTAATTTGATCATTCTCACTCCCTGCTGCATATAATGTCTGGCGTACTGAATCAGGCGGGATATTCAGCATGACGACCAATTCTTCAACAATGTCGCGAAAAACCGGTGCAGCAACATACGAACCCCAGTATCCAACCTCCGGATCGGGTTTCTCAATCCACACATAAACCAGAAACTGTGGATCATCCACTGGTCCCCATCCTACAAAAGAAGCATTGGATAGGTTGGAATCATATTCTCCCTCAACGGGAATTTCCGCTGTGCCTGTCTTTCCGGCGATACGATATCCATCCACCAATGCTAACGAACCTTCGCCACCTTCCAGCGATTTGGCTAGCAGTTCATTCATGATATTCGCAGTCTTTTCACTGATGGGTACACTTAACACTTGCGGAGCGGTTTCATAGGTTTCGCCATTATCAATGATGGCTTTCACCACATGCGGTTTCATCATCTTGCCGCCATTGGCGATAGCAGAGGCAGCCGTTGCCATTTGAATCGGAGTGACAGCCACACCCTGCCCAAAAGAGTTGGTAGCCAGGGTGATGGGATACCATCCATCATCTTCTGGAACGCTTAATGGCCAAGTTTCTTCACCACCCAGATCGATGTTTGTACGACGACCAATGCCAAAGGCTTGCATATAAGCGTAAAACGTCTCAGCACCCATTTCAGTGGCTATTTTTGCCAAGCAAACATTCAAGGAATTCTGCAAGCAGCCAAGTGCATCCTGTTCACCCCATGACTTGCGGTTCCAGTTGTAGATGTAGCTGCCAAAGTATTCAAAATACTGTCCGACATCGAATTTATCGTCAAGATCAACATTGCCCGAATCCAAAGCAGCAGACATGGTCAGGATCTTAAAAACCGAACCGGGTTCGTAGGTTTCGGAGATCGCACGATTAAATGGGGTGGTATCTTTCAATTCTTCTTCAAATATCCAGTATTGATTAAGATTGATGCGTGGTTGAGATGCCATCGCTAATATTTCACCATTTTGGGGGTTCATAATAATGACGGTAGCAGATTCAGCCTTATAATGTTCCACCGCTTCATCCAGTTTTTCCTCAACCATCGCTTGAATCTCACGATCAATGGTCAATACTAAACTGGCACCTGAGGGAAGGGTGGGGGTCTCTTCAATCATGTATGGGTCAAGAGGTATTTCAACTGTAACCGGGGGACCGGAAAGGATGTCATTATAGTACTCTTCTACGCCGTAGAAACCTTCTCCATTTTTACGGTCACGAAATTTATAAAAACCAAGCACATTGGCAGCCAGCGTATTTTCCGGATAGCTGCGCTGTAAATGAGGATACCAGACCATGCCCCGCAAGCTGGGCAGGTCTGGATCCTCCCCGTTAGGATTGAGCGTTTCATACTCATCCTTAATTTTCGATAGAGCATCAATTACACCAGAAGGCAGAAAATCGGCAATGATGCCGTAAATATTTTTCCCCTCACCATATTCCAGAGAAGCTGTACCCAAAGCTTTTTCATAATCCACATCCGGGATCGCAGAGAGCGTTTCAGCAATGGTCTTCGCGTTTTTTACATATTGAAGCAGAACGCCTACTTCGTATACCTCTTCATTCCCTGCCAGCAGATGCCCCCAGCGGTCATAGATATTACCCCGTTCGGGATATACGGTTCTCTTTTCATACGTATACTGCTCATCTGCCCATTCACTCAATTCGATGTATTCATTACTGTTTTGGATATGGAAGAGTTGGAAAATGATCACAACTGACAGAAATGAGCAGATTGCCCCGATAAGGTTCAGCCGAGCGCCAGATTTATATTTCATTGCTCAACCTCCTTATTGGAGGCTGAGAATAAAAAATTGCTCAAGAAATCACTTAACGATTCCTGATATGCAGAATTCAGAACCACATCACCTACCGAATCACTACCGGGAACCGGTGAGGCAAGTTTGACACTGCGACCTGGATAAGAAGGCAGCACCATATAGGAGATATTTGCAGCAGATATTTGACTGAATCCCAATTTTTCGGCTCGTTTGGTCATGTTGGTACTTGAGAGTAGCCAAGCTAACTGTGTGTTTTCGTTGGCTACCGTTCGCTGTAATTCTTCTTTTTTATCAAGATAAGAACGAATCTCCAATCCAGCAGCGGCAGCCTGCGCACTGAAAACCAGATATAAAGCAAAGACAGTACCCAAAGTGATTACGGGCAGAACATACAAACCCAATTTCTGGATTTGTTTTCGGCGAGGTGTTTGTTTGTATGCCTGTACTAGATTTTTTGCCATATCATTTCATCCGATTTTCTGTGCAACCCGCAATTTTGCACTGCGCGATCGGGGGTTTATTTTAATCTCTTCATCCGAAGCTATAACAGGTTTTTTTGTAAGAACGCTCAAACTGGCTTTATGATCACAAGTGCAGGTGGGTTGCTCAGGAGGACAGATGCAATCTTTAGATTCCCGTTTAAAAATCTCTTTCACTATCCTATCTTCAAGTGAATGAAAGGAAATTACTGCAATCATTCCGCCACTACATAATTGTTTAATCGCCAGATTAATACCTTTTTCCAGTACTGTTAGTTCTTGATTGACCGCGATCCGTACTGCTTGAAATGTTCTGGTTGCTGGATGGATCTTTGAGTGTTTGCCGTGATATGCAGAAGAAACCACCTTCGCCAGTTGGGTAGTGGTCTGGAGGGGACGCGAGATGCAGATGGCTTTCGCGATGGCACGCGCTTTGGGTTCTTCTCCGTAGTTCCATAAAACAGAAGAAATCTCTTCTTCACTCCAGTTATTAATCAAGTCATATGCACTGAAGTCACTCTGATCATCAAACCGCATATCCAACGGACCTTCTTTGTTAAAGGAAAATCCGCGATCTGCAGCGTCAACCTGCATTGAAGAAACTCCCAGGTCAAATAAAATTCCGTCAACGCAGCTCCAGCCCATTTTCTGAAGGCAGTCATCCATCTCAATATAAGTGACATTGAAGAGGGTTGCTCTTGAAGAAAATTTCCGCAGTCGTTCTGTGGCAATAGCGACTGCATTATTATCTATATCAAGCCCAATCAGTGATCCGCTGGGTTGGCTGGCAATGAGAATTGCTTCTGCATGGCCACCCGCGCCCAGAGTCGCATCCAGGTATTTTCCATTCCTGACGGGCTTAAGGTATGCGAGTACTTCCCGGTTTAAAACTGGTATATGGGGGTAAATCTGATCGGTTGGCATCATGGCTCCTCGAACGTAAGGTCCAGGTATTCAAGTTTCTTATCCTTTAGATCAGATTTTTGAAGTTGATCCGATTCAGAGTTCCACTGTGAAGCTGACCAGATTTCAAAATAATCGCCTGCGCCTGTAAGAACTACACTGAGTTCCAGTTTGATCATATCTCGCAGATTTTGAGGAATCAAAATTCGTCCCATTTTATCGGATTCGACCAGAACGCCATAGGAATAGAACAAGCGGCGCAGTTTTCGGGCAAAAGGATCCATGATATTATGTGTGCGTAATTTGTGAGATAATACTTCCAGATTATGTTGACTCATACACATCAGGTTATTATCAAAACCCAGCGTGATATAAGTGCCTTCTTCGAGACCTTCACGAAAGCGGGCAGGGATTGTCAATCTCCCTTTCTCATCAATTGTGTGTTCGTATTGCCCGAAGAACATTTGTTCTACCTCTTAGAATAATCAGAACGCCGGTCAATACCGGCGCTCCACTTTCACCCATTATTCTCCACTTGTTCCCACATTATATATGATTTTTAAGCATATTTCAAGATAAATAAATCATATTTAGGGTTATTATTTACCTTAGCAAAGGGAGAATTAAATATGTTCTTTGACTTACCACTTGAGGAATTGGAACAATATAAACCTGCCAGGGATGAACCTGTTGATTTTTCTGCTTTTTGGGAAAAAACAATCCAGGATGTTGAAAATTATCCACTTAACCTAGAGATTCATCAGGTTGATTTTGGTCTATCCATATTCAATACATTTGACATTACATATTCAGGATACGGTGGTCAGCCCATTAAAGCCTGGTATATCCTACCCGCAAATTCGGGGAAGAATTTACCGTGTGTGGTGGAATATATCGGATATGGAGGAGGTAGAGGTTTTCCGCAGGATTGGTTACTTTGGCCAGCTGCTGGATTTGCAACTTTGGTAATGGATACACGTGGGCAGGGCAGCACCTGGATGCAAGGGGACACTCCTGATATTCCAGATAATGGTTCAAGCCCCCATATTCCAGGTTTTTTAACTTTAGGGATTCTTCATCAAGATCAATATTATTATCGGCGAGTCTACTGTGATGCAGTACGTGCTGTTGAAGCTGCGCGCAACCTGCCACAAGTTGATTCAGAAAAAATTGCAGTATGTGGAAAGAGCCAGGGTGGTGGAATTACCCTGGCAGTCAGCGGTTTGGTTTCTGATCTGGTCGCTGTTATGGCGGATGTTCCTTTCTTATGCCATTTCAAGCGTGCTGTGACCATTACAGATACTGCTCCATACAATGAAATTCGTCTTTTTTGTAGAACTCACCGTGAAAAGAAAGGACGAGTTTTTCAAACACTCTCCTATTTTGACGCATTAAATTTCGTATGCCGGGCAAACGCCCCAGCATTATTAAGTGTTGGGTTAATGGATACGATTTGCCCTCCTTCTACAATCTATGCTGCATTTAATCATTATTCCGGCAAAAAACAACTTTGCGTCTATGATTTCAATGAACATGATGGTGGTGGTTCTCATCACGATCTAAAAAAAGTCATGTTTCTAAAAGAGCAGCTCAATAAAAAGAGAGGTGGATAATCTCCACCTCTCACTGATTTAACTTACCCTAAAGCTGTTATTTAAAACAGGTTGAGGGCTTGATACTGCTATCTCGGCTACCACAGAAAGCGGAGCTGCTGCTCAAACGACCGGCGAACAGATTCTCCGATTCATCCATGTACATGCTGAATTCTCCATCCGTACCATCGGTGTTTTCCCATGTGCCAATCACAGTTCCACCATCTTCCTGGATCGTGCCGATGAAAGAAATGGAATTATGATTTGTTAACACAGTTGAGCCACTGACCTTATCTCCCTGAACCAGAAAATCGATCGTATAGCCTTTACTGCTATTTCCCATCCAGATGGTCCACTGGTCATCCCAATCCACATCCATGACTACAATTGCAGTCGGGGCTGGAGTGGTAGTGGGAACCGCTTTCTCTTCTTCGGGGACCGCAGTTACAAGAACTGTAATCACCTGAGGTGCCAACGTGGGAATAATAATTTCCTCTTCACTGCTCTGGAAGAATGGGAAACTGCAAGCTACCGAAATGATAGCCAAACAACAAATTGAAATGATCACGAGATTGAAGGGCTTTCTCATTGGGTTCCTCCTATTCCATTCAATATAATTGTATGTAAAACGCTAAAAAATACAATATCGTTTCAAAGTTTATTTTACACGGTAAATTGAAATTAATCGTAAATTAAAAAAACTCATTTGAATAAATCAAATAGAAAGATAAATCCTACTAATAAGTATTTGTGGTAAAATGACTTCCGCGATGGAATTTCCATCAAAATCGAGATCTTGCTAGGTTCGAAGCACCTTGCTGGTTTCAGAAGGGTGCTTTTTTTATTAACAGGAGAAAAAATGGATTTATTTTTTAAGGACTTTGGTTTGGATGAACAATATTTACAGGCGGTTAATCGGCTCGGTTTTCATCAACCGACCCCCATTCAGCAATCAGCAATTCCTTTAATGTTGGAGGGGATGGATGTTTTGGGACAAGCACAAACCGGGACGGGAAAGACCGCTGCATTTATCCTGCCTATCTTACAGCATACGCAACCCGGTGTTGGGTATATTCAAGCGTTAATCTTGGCTCCCACTCGTGAACTGACCATGCAAATTGCCCAGGAAGCAAAACGGATCGCGCAATTCTCAGCGATCCGGATCACAACTGTTTATGGTGGACAATCGTACGATATTCAAATTCGGGAATTAAGAAACGGAACAGATATCGTTGTTGCAACCACTGGCCGCTTGATGGATCTGATCCGCAAAGGTGTAATTGATCTGGAACAGGTACGCTATCTGGTTTTGGACGAAGCGGATGAAATGTTGGAAATGGGTTTCATTGAGGATATTGAAGAGATTTTGAAACACCTGCCCAATGTGGAACAAAAAGCATTATTTTCAGCCACTATGCCCAAAGCTGTGCGTTTGCTTGCTGATAAGTATCTTGTGGAACCTCAAGAAATAATAATCAATCCTTCTAACCGTACGTTGGAAGAGATCGACCAGCGCTGCTATTTTGTGCGCGAGGATAATAAATTCTCCGCACTGTTGAAGATCCTTGAAATGGATATGGTACAGAGCGCACTGGTTTTTGTGCGTACGAAACGACGTGCCCAGGAATTGGCGGATGATCTGGCTGCATTAGGGTATGCTGCTCGAGCCATGCATGGAGATCTCAACCAAAAACAACGCGAATCAGTATTGTTAAGCTTCCGGAAACATCAGATCACAATGATGATTGCGACGGATGTGGCAGCGCGTGGATTGGATATCAAAGGGGTATCCCATGTGATCAATTATGATATCCCCGCCGACCCGGAAGATTATATTCACCGTATTGGGAGAACCGGTCGTGCTGGATGTCGTGGAAATGCAATTTCCTTTTTTACGAAGAAAGAAAGCAGTAAATTGCATCAGATTGAATCATTTTCTCATCAGAAAATACAGGAATGTTCAGTACCTTCACGTGGAGAAATTCTGGCAAAGCGTGATGAGAGCTTTGTTCAAAAGCTGGTGGAACAGCTGAAAAACACTGATTTAGGACGTGAGAAGGCTCTGGTGAAACAATTAATGGATCGTGATTATTCAGCGCTTGATCTTGCGGCGGCTGCATTCCATCTCATGCAAGGTAGTGAAAATCCTCTTCCAGAAGAAAACCGCAAACCTGACAGACCTTCCCATCGAGAAGAGTTTCATAAGAACGATTCTCCAAAAAAATTCAAACATGATTCAAAAAAACACAGTTCGCATTCCTCAAAAAAATATAATGATGATTCCTATGTGCATGAACAGGAAAAGGGGATGGTTTGTTTAAAAATGAACCTGGGCAAGAAACAGGGTCTACGCCCCGGGGATGTAGTGGGAACAATCGCCGGAGAGTTGGGTGTTTCTGGAAAAACAATTGGAAAGATTCATATTTTTAATGACCATACCTTATTGGATGTGTCTGAAAGCCATGTGCAGAACATTCTAAAGAATAGCAATGGGCAGTACAAAGTAAATGGAGTTCCGGTACATCTAACCAGAGCTGAATGAATCTCTTGAGCGAAATATAAAAAATCTTAACCTATTGGTTAAGATATATTAGATTGGAAAATACTCAAGGAAATAAGTCTTTAAAAGACCGGTCACCTGCGCGATTTTTTCATTCGCCCCTCGCGGTGCTTCTGGCCATTCATCAACCTTCGCCCCCCAGTATTCGCGGGGAGCATTGGGATATCTGCCAATGATGTGTACATGAAAATGGGGTACCCCATCACCGATCACAAAGGAATAGACATGTACCATTCCCAGAGTTTCCATTAATGCTTTGGAAATCCTTTGCGTATAGAGCCCGATCATTTCTGCTTCAGATTCTATTAGTTGGGACAATTCTGGGATATGGCGTTTGGTTTCAATGAAAATGTGCCCCAGATAATGGTCTTTTTCCTTGCCAAAGGGTAAAGCGTGGGAAATGAAAATTAGTTCATTTTCAAAGATTGGACCACCCGGAATGAAAATCTTTCCCTGGTGTTTTTGACATACCATACAATCTTGAGTAGAAATTATATTCATCTTTTTATTATATACATTCCCTTCATTGAGACTATTGAAATGTTGTAAAACCATTTCATCGTATCTGCGTATACAAAATAATAGTTTAATTATTTAATGGAGGAATTATTATGAAAACGTTCGTTATTTACGACTCTGTATTTGGGAATACAGAAAAAATCGCTCAAGTAATAGGGACTACTTTAGGACCTAACAAAGAAGTGCTGATAAAGCGGGTGACCGAGGTAAACAATGAAGACCTGCAGGGTCTTGACTTGCTGCTGGTTGGCTCTCCCACACGTGGCTTCCGACCGACCGAAGCAATGATTGCTTTTTTAAAGAATTTACCCGCAGATGCTTTGCAGGGTAAAAGAATTGCGACCTTCGATACGCGCATTCCCATAGATTCCATTAAACCCGCTATTTTTCGTTCTATCGTGAAAAAAGGCGGATATGCTGCACCCGTGATTGCCAAAGAACTTGAAGCAAAGGGTGCAAATCGAATTGCTGAACCGGAAGGTTTTCTGGTGGAGAGATCAGAAGGTCCATTGGTGGAGGGTGAACTAGAACGTGCAGCAGCCTGGGCAGAAACTCTACAGTATAAATAATCCTATCCATCTTAAAAGTCTTATTTTCAATAAAAATACTCTCATGGAGGAGTATTTTTTTAGATAGTTCTTGATAGTTTTTTAAGATAGGATTCTAGAAGATCTAGCTTTGAGGAGAGAAAATGAAAAGATATCTGCCATTTGCAGCATTGTTTGTTGGATTCGCGGTCGATTTTCTATTTTGGAAAAAAACTCCGGGTATTTCCTTTGCAATTTTTATTGTATTCTGCCTGGCGCTTGGATTCTGGCTGCTGCATGTGCAACATATCCGTCCGGCAAAAAATAATTTCTTTGTTTTAATCCCGATCCTGTTCTTTTGCGTAATGACTCTTCTACGAAAAGACCCACTGACAATGTTCCTTAATTATGTACTTACATTGTTTTCAGTGGCGGTTTTGGTGATGACATTTCGCAACGGCATCTGGATATCATACAATCTGCGAGATTATGTCGTAAATTTCTTTCAGTTGCTTGGCAGCTTGTTCGTTCATCCGAAAGATTTAACCGCAACGACAGGTTCTCAACAAGTTGTTGAAAAGCCCTCGCAAAGCCACAAACTTTTGCTACCTATTCTGAGGGGAATACTGCTGGCACTACCTGTTCTATTCATTTTTACTGTCCTCCTCTCTTCTGCCGATCTGATTTTTGCCCAGAAGTTGGATGGTTTTTTTGCGAACTTTCGATTGGAAAATATTGGTGAATATCTTTTCAGGGGCTCTTATATCCTGGTCATAGCCTATTTCTTTGTTGGGCTCATCCGACATGCAGCGTTGCGGAGCCAACAAGAGAGATTAATTGGCGTGGATAAACCCTTGATAACTCCATTTCTCGGTTTTACTGAAACCTCTATAATTCTGGGGAGTATCATTCTACTCTTTAGTGCTTTTGTTGCCATTCAGTTCCACTATTTGTTCTTTGGACAAACTAATATTACGCTTACCGGATTTACTTATTCTGAATATGCCCGACGGGGATTCGGTGAGCTGGTGGCAGTGGCTGTTTTTAGCCTGCTTCTTCTTCAAGGTTTGGGCGTGATCGCGAAACATGAGACAAAACAACAAAAACGAATCTTCTCTATCTTGATGATCGGTCTGGTTGTCACTGTCCTGATCATATTAGTGTCAGCTTTCCAACGCCTTCTCTTGTATGAGTCGGCTTATGGTTTTTCTGAACTGCGTACTTATGCTCATGTCTTCATGATCTGGTTGGGTATTCTATTGGTAGCTATGCTGACATTGGAAATTGTAGAGCGCCAGCGCGTGTTTGCCAATCTGGCGTTGGTTGTACTGATGGGGTTCACGCTATCTCTTAATATTATGAATGTGGATGCTTTTATCGCACGCCAGAATATCGATCGGGCAATAAAAGACGAAGAACTGGATGTATCTTATCTGGCAGCGCTTTCGGAGGATGCTATACCGACGATGGTGCAAGCTTACTCTTCTGACGAGATCCCTTCCGCAACGCAGGACGAAATTGGCGCTGCATTGGCTTGTCATACTGCATTAAATGAAACAGAAAATTCTCAAATGAAACCGTGGCAGTCATTCCATTTTTCAATCTGGCGTGCGGAGCGTGCTTTGGAGAAGATCCATGGAAGTCTGACGGATTACCAAATACAAGAGGATGTCTGGCCGGTGACGGTGATCAGTCCAAACGGAATGGAATATGCTTGTCAAGATCCTATATTGTTTGATTAATATCACAAATACGACAAGTTGCTGGAATGCTGCACATCGAAGGCAGACCATCACTTTTTTCTTGCTATATAATGAATGGAGGGGCGCGTTGAAAATACGTTAATGCCCAAAATTAAAAATAATCAGCGAGGGAAAAATGAACGAAATTGTTTGTAAAAAGTGTAAATTATCGAACGATGCATCTCAGGAATACTGCCAGTTGTGTGGTGCAAATCTGCAAGGTGGGAAAGATGGTGTACCGGGGAATATCTTCCAGGTAAAGATTAAATATCAATTCGTAGATACTTTCATTGCGTGGGAGAAAGATACCTTATATGTTATTCCAATGACAACGGTGGCCATTGCCGGAGGTGGTGGAGCCTTGGGATTGGCTTCCGGCGCGGCGGTCAGAACGGTTCAGGAAAATAAATATAAAAAAGAGGTTTTCCCTCTTCCACTTAACGAGCAGGCAACCATTCAACATGGGATTGGCGTGAAATTTGCTGACATTACCCAGGTCAAAGAGAAAAAAGGCTTCCTGGGTGTTGTCATGATTGAGGTTTATTCTCAAGGTAACAAGCCATTATTCACTGTATCCGGTACAAAATCCGAAAAAGAGAATTTCATTCAAAAAGCGCAGTCGCATGGGCTTGAAGTGATTCTGAAATAGTCGATCCCTTTATTATTTCAGAATAAAGCCTTGAATTTAAATGATTCTTGCCTTCCCTCTTTAGAATTGCAAACCGAGAGGAATGGTTGTTTGTATTTAAAAATAACAAAAATAGTACTGGCTGACCACGAAATCTAAAAAATGAGCTTTCCCCTTTCCATTTTTAAAAAATATTGTGGTTGCTTTCAATTCAAGAATATATTTTCAAATTAATATTAAGAAAAATCCCGCAGAGTATCATCCTGCGGGATTTTTAGTTGGTATTGATAAATTTTACTGATTGGAAAAGAGCTGAATAACCATATTGCCCGTGGACTGGCAGGTTTTCATCACATAATTCCTGACAGTGCCATCCAGAACTGCCATTCCTCCGGTTTTTATCATGGCTGCGACACCCACAACGCAACCCACCGTATTCATTTCATTGTTCATCAAAGTCATGAAGAAGTTGAATTTATCTTCGGGAAGAAAATTCCAGATGGTTGTGAGACCATCACGCACAGGTTTGACCAAATCATTCACCGGATCACTGACACTGCCCGCTTCTCCTCCAACGCAACCTTGCCCTGGGGAATATACGATTTCCACTCGCGGGGAGTCAGTTGGCTGTGCCAGACTGTCAAACGTGCAGGTTTGTTGAGTTTGATTCCCTTGTTCATCTTGCAGAGTAAAAGAGATCTGGACAAAATTATCAGCCCACCACCAATCTTTTGTATAAGCTACATAAAAACCATCATAGTTCTCGTTGCTCCAGGTTACCCATTCATTGTTCTGGTTATATCCGGAGATTGACACCGATGTAAATTCATTTTCCGAATCATCGAGCAGAAATACAATCTGTTTTCCACCTGAGGATTGATTTTTGGGGGCGGCAAATACAGTAGAGTGGACAGAGGTTAAAATGAGGGTGGTGAGAACTAAAATAATAAAACTACGATTAATGCGCTTCATGCTGTTTCTCCATTGTTAATGATAAAAACTACTTGAATATTCTACATCATTATTAAAGAATTACATAAACATCATCTGCGAGCGGTACTGCAGCGCCTCTGCCAGATGGGTGCTGCTGATGTTTTCATCCCCCGCCAGATCGGCAATGGTGCGTGCCAGTTTCAGGATGCGGTAGTAAGCGCGAGCGGTGAGTTGCATTTGACGCATGGCAGTTTCTATCAACTTTTGTCCATCTGTATCCAGCGCGCAGTATTTGCGAGTGTCTGCATTTTTCATATCGGCATTGGAGAAGATGATCCTTGAATTCATGCCAGTGGGATCTTGAAAACGTTCCTGCTGGCGGGCACGCGCAGCTTCCACACGCGCGCGGATAACAGAGGATGCTTCGCCCATGCGGGAGTCGCTCAATTTTTGATATTCCACGCGCGGCACCTGAATGTGGATATCAATGCGATCCAGCAGCGGTCCCGAAATGCGTTTCTGATATTTGGTGATACTGGAAGGGGAACAGGTGCAGGGTTTACTGGCATCTCCATAATACCCGCAAGGGCAGGGATT
>CAYLUJ010000046.1:0-2215 GCA_964386805.1 uncultured Pelolinea sp.
TTCGAAATATTTCTTAGGCGGATAACTGGTATCATCCATTAATTGCTTGGATGGTACGACGCACTCTTTTTTTTCAAGAACATCGACTAATCCATAAATATTGGTGATTTTTATTTTCCAAACAGCTCCGATCCCAGCCGGATCGTTGAGATATTTATGGATTTGATAGCCGTGTTTTGGACCATCAGAAAGAATCCCCAAAATAACAAAGTGAATGCTTCGCAAATTCATATTGACTCTTATTATTTCATTTTATCATGGCATTTGACGCTCTTTCCTTTCAAAGTTACAATCATGTTTTCTGAAAGGAACAGCGTATGCCGATCTACGAATATGTTTGTCTGAACTGCGGAACTACTTTCGATCAAATCAGACCATTTTCACAGGCAGATCAATCAATAGCCTGCCCTAAATGTGCCCGCAATGAAACCAAAAGAAAACTCTCAACGTGCTTTTCTCACAATGAATCAGGAGAGAATTCCCACTCATCCCATTCATGCAGTTCCTGCAGCGGTGGTTCCTGTTCCAGTTGCCATTAAAGAAACGAGGGAAACATGAAGACGTTCGAAAATAAAAATGTATTAATTACCGGCGGTTCCAGTGGAATTGGATTTGCATTGGCAAAAAAACTCGTTGCCGCTGGGGCGAATGTTTGGATATTAGCACGGCGAGAAAAGTTACTAGATGAGGCGATTGCGCAGCTTCAAACAAAAAGAATTTCCGATGATCAAAAAATTGGGAAAATCAAAGCAGATGTTTCCAAATTCCCAGATCTAAAATTGGCTTTGGATAAAGTTTTTTCAGATCAATATTCTCCTGATCTATTAATCAATTCCGCTGGAGTTGTTCATCCCGGTGAGTTTCTTGAAATGAAACCAGAGGATTTTGCCCTTGATATCGCCATCGATTATTTAGGCACTGTTTACACAACCAAGATCATTGCGCCCCTGATGGTAAAAAACAGATCGGGGCATATTGTTAATATCAGTTCACTGGCAGGTTTGGTACCTATTTATGGCTATTCTGCTTATTCTCCCGCAAAAAGCGCTATCAATATTTTCTCCAGCATCTTAAAAACGGAATTAACTCCTTACCACATAAATGTTTCTGTTGTATACCCTTCGGATACTGATACCCCACAACTGGAATTTGATAATGCCCATAAACCTGCTATAACAAAAGAGATTTCGAAAGGCGGTGGTCTCCTTACAGCAGATCAAGTTGCCGATACAATCTTGAAAGGCATTCTGAAAAAGAAATTCTCGATTGTTCCTTCTTTATTAGCTAAAATACTAAAACCACTTGCTTCTATCGTTGGAAAAGTCTTTCATATCTTTGCAATTTCTGAAACAAAAAAGGGTAAATAGTTTTTGTAATTATCGTTTTCAAGAATACCGAGGTTATTCTTAACTGCACCTTGTTTGCAGTGTTATACTGGGCTTGATTTTATTTCCATTCAATCTGAGGTGAAAATGAAAAAAGATTTCTTGGCAGTGGCTGATTATTCTCCTAAAGAATTGAACGAATTCATTGACCTTGCGATCGATCTGAAAGCAGAATATTTCAAGCACGGCAATCCACCTCTTTTAAAAGGAAAAGTTCTGGGGATGATCTTCAATAAACCCAGTTTGCGAACGCGCATCAGCTTTGACATGGCAATGCGTCATTTGGGTGGCGACGCTTTGTTCATTTCTCCCAATGAAATTGGACTTGGAAAAAGAGAATCCATTGCAGATATTGCGCGTGTGCTCTCTGGCTACGTTCAAGGTATCATGGCGAGAGTTTTTGAGCACGAGCATGTACTGGAATTAGCGAAATGGTCTGATGTGCCAGTTATCAATGGTCTCAGCGATTACAACCACCCCTGCCAGGCAATGGCGGATATCCTCACAATCAAAGAAAACTATGGGGAATTGCAGGGTTTGAACGTGACATTTATTGGCGATGGCAATAATGTAGCAGTTTCCCTTATGCACATCTGTACAAAGCTGGGTCTGAATTTTTCCATCGCCAACCCTGAAGGATATGATATTTCTGAAAAAGCTGTTGAATTGGCGCAGAAGTTTGCTCTTACATCCAACAGCCAGATCAAGTTTTATCGCGACCCTCACGAAGCAGTGGTTGGAGCTGATGTTATTTATACAGATACCTGGACAAGCATGGGTCAGGAAGAAGAAACTCAAAAACGAGAGAAGGTATTTCCTCCCTATCAGGT
>CAYLUJ010000046.1:2225-16262 GCA_964386805.1 uncultured Pelolinea sp.
CTCCTTTCAGAAGCCAAACCAGATGTGATCGTTTTACATTGTTTACCTGCTCACCGTGGGCAGGAAATTACAGATGAAGTGGCGGATGGACCTCATTCACGCCTTTTCCCCCAGGCACATAATCGCCTGCATGCCCAAAAAGCCATCGTTCTTCAATTAATGCAAGGATAAATCACTATGAAAACTGCTGATTATATTAAACTCTCCGAACAATATGGTGCTCATAACTATAAGCCATTAGATGTAGTCATTTCAAAAGGTGAAGGTGTTTGGGTTTATGACGTGGAAGAGAATAAATATCTTGATTGTCTAAGCGCATATTCTGCGCTCAATCAGGGGCATGTTCATCCTACCATTCTGAAAGCACTCATCGAACAGGCTGAAAAAATAACACTCACTTCACGAGCATTTCGAAATGATCAACTCCCCCTCTTTTATAAGGACATTGTAGATTTAACTGGGTACGAAATGGTGATACCCATGAACAGCGGAGCCGAAGCAGTTGAAACCGCTCTAAAAATCGCCAGAAAATGGGCTTATGTTGTAAAAAAGGTCCCAAGACATAAAGCAGAGATTATCGTTGCAGATGGAAATTTCCATGGTAGAACGATCTCTATCATTTCATTTTCTTCGGAAGCTTTTTACAAAGACGATTTTGGACCCCACACACCAGGTTTCATCTCTGTTCCGTATGGAGATATTGAATCTATCAATGCTGCCATTACACCGAATACAGCCGCAGTCCTGATCGAACCAATCCAGGGCGAAGGCGGCGTTATCATCCCCCCGAGCGGATATTTAAAAGCAATTCGAGAAACGTGTGACAAAAATAATGTTCTATTCATAGCCGACGAAATTCAAACCGGTTTAGGTAGAACCGGTAAGTTGTTCGCTTGTGATCATGAAAATGTCCGTCCTGACCTGATGGTCCTTGGAAAAGCGCTGGGCGGTGGTTTCTATCCGGTTTCAGCAGTATTGTCCAGTCGAGCAATCTTGGGTTTGTTTCAACCCGGAGAGCATGGTTCCACATTTGGTGGAAATCCGCTGGCTGCCGCTGTCGCTCGTGCTTCTTTGAAAGTTATCGTTGAGGAACATCTCATCGAAAATGCAGCCACTCTGGGCGAATACTTTCGCGATCAATTAGCAGAAATCCCAAGCAGACATGTTAAAGAAGTGAGAGGAAAAGGTCTCTTGATCGGAGTAGAATTAAAACCTGAAGCAGGTGGAGCAAGAAAATACTGTGAGGAACTGCAAAAATCGGGGATTCTTGCCAAAGAAACTCATGAAACAACCATTCGCTTTGCACCCCCTTTGATCATTGATCAGCCAACCATTGATTGGGCACTGGATAGAATCCGGAATATTTTATTGTGAGAATTCTATGGTATCTTTTTCTAATATAACAACCAGCCGTCGTACGAAAATTGTAGCAACACTTGGCCCAAGCAGTGATACCGCAGTTGTTCTTGAAGAGCTCTTTACGAGCGGTTTAGATGTAGCTCGCCTTAATTTTTCACATGGTACCCATGAAAGCCATGGAGCATTAATCCAGCTCATCCGAACAACCTCTGCGAAAGTAGGAAAACCCGTTTCTATTTTGCAGGATTTGCAAGGTCCAAAACTGCGCGTTGGTGATCTTCCTTCTGATTCCATCCAGCTCAAAGCTGGTCAAAAAATACGCTTTGTTTGTGCTGATGGTGTCAAGGAAAATCTTACAATAAACGGTATTCAAACCATCCCATTGGATATTCCCGATGTATTCTCTTCTATGTCTGCTGGAAATCGTGTTTTGCTAGATGACGGTAAGCTGGAAATGGAGATTATCGAGGTTGGAGAGAATGAAGCGCTTGCAAAAGTGACTTTAGGTGGTGAATTAAAATCAAATAAAGGCGTGAATTTACCCGGTATCAGTCTGGATATCCCCGGTTTTACAGAAAAAGATCAAGATGATCTTGTTTTTGGATTATCTCAAGGTGTTGATGCAATTGCAATTTCGTTTGTTCGCGATGCACAGGATATACAGTATGTCCGTGATGCCATTCGTTCGATCAATCCCGAGCAGCAGAATATCCCCATCATTGCTAAATTGGAATTGCCTGAAGCAATCAAGAATTTAGCATCAATCGTTGCTTGTGCAGATGGAGTGATGGTCGCTCGCGGTGATCTGGCAGTTGAGACATCGGCAGCAGCAGTTCCTATCATTCAAAAAGAAATCATTGAAATGGCAAATCGGAAAGCCAAACTTGTCATCACTGCCACCCAAATGTTGGATTCCATGATCCATAATCCGCGACCTACCCGGGCTGAAGCTTCTGATGTCGCCAACGCTATTCTTGATGGTACGGATGCTGTTATGCTATCGGGTGAAACCGCCAGCGGAGAATACCCCGTTGAAAGTGTTAAAGTGATGGCTTCTATCATCCTCGAAGCTGAGAAGAACATGCATCGTTGGGGTAAGTTTTCACCTTTTAAACAGATTAACAACGAAGATGATGCAATGGCGCTCTCATTGGCAGCGCGTGAATTAGCGAATGAACAGAATGTTTCAGCAGTTGCCGTTTTTACCCAAAGCGGGCGTTCGGCTGTACTTCAATCCAAGGCACGTCCCAATATTCCCATTCTAGCTTTTACCCCTCATAAAAGTACATATCAACGACTGGGCCTGTATTGGGGCGTCATCCCCTTCCTTGTGCCATTTTCAAGCACTCTGAAAGATATGATCATACATGTGGAAGAAACCATGTTCAAATATACGGATATCAAAGAAGGTCAGAAAGTCATCATCGTATCTGGTTTCCCGATCGGAGCCATGCGTGCCACCAATCTTGCCCTGCTGCACACCATTGGCAGTCTGCAAAATATTGACTAATTGAATCTAAATAAATTCGTTGTTAATTTTTTCCAGAGCTTCTTGTGAGGGTCTGATCTTTTCAGAGGGCAACCGGTTCAACGGCATTTCCCCAAGATCATACATGTCCAGCATATTCACCGCGTCTGGATTGACATAAATCAATCCGGTAATTAACCATTTATTCCTAATAGCATCAGCTAGCACTCGCAACGCTTCCTTGCGATTGGTTGGGTCATATTCCTTGTCAACTTTTTTAAGCATAATGGTTGATCCATCATGCAACGCCACCTCGCGCATTTCACCATGGCTGAAATCCTCCACAGTGATCTCATCCCGGGAAGGCACAAACTCTACTTCATGCAGTGGATCCTCATGTCCTTTACCCCAGGAATACGAATGTAACGCATTTTCTTTATTATTGAAGGTAACACAGGGACTGATGATATCGATGACAGCGGTTCCTTCATGACTTAAAGCAGCTTTAATGATCTCTTTAACCTGTTTGGGATCACCCGCAAAAGAGCGAGCCACAAAAGTGGCATTGGCAGCCAGAGCTTCGAGGGCAATATCCACCGGCAGGTATACATTTTGACCTTGCCGCTTTAGAGAAAGACCATAGTCTGCGGTTGCCGAGAACTGCCCCTTGGTTAATCCGTATACTCCATTGTTTTCCACAATATACACCAATGGCATGTTCCGCCGCACTAGATGTTTGAATTGTCCCAAACCGATATTGGCTGTATCACCATCTCCGCTTATCCCTAATCCTTTAAGGGTTGTATCTGCAAATAATGCGCCGGTTGCCATGGATGGCATTCTGCCGTGCAGTCCATTGAAGCCAAATGAATTCTTCAGAAAATAGGTAGGACTTTTGCTGGAACATCCGATGCCACTGAATTTGACAATCCGTTCTGGTTTTAAATTTAATTCATAACAGGCTGAAATGATCATGTTGGAAATACTGTTGTGCCCGCACCCTTTGCATAACGTACTTGGCTCACCAATATAATCATTGCGGGTTAACCCTGAAGTATTTGTTCTTTCAAAATTATTCGTAGTATTCATTCTTTCTCCTGATCGGTGAAACACCCTATGATCCATTTCGCTGTCAATGAAAGTCCATCCAGGCAGGCAATCTTCCGAATTCTACCGGCATATGCTGGAAAATTCAGCATGAGTATTTGTGCCATTTGCCCATCGCGGTTGGCTTCGATCACGTAGATCCGTTCATGCTTTTGGATGAAATTCTTCACTTCATCTTGAAAAGGTAGCGAACGGACACGCAAATAATCGACCTTTTTTTCATCGGCTTTTAAGATATCGCAAGCTTCTTCCGTTCCGAAATGAGACGAACCATAGGATATAAAACCAATGGTACCTTGATTATCTCGTTCTAAAACAGGATTGGGATCTATCTCAAGCGCTTTGATAAATTTTCTTTTAATGCGGTCATGCTCGTTTTTCCAAATATCCGGCTCTTCCGTATAATTTGCAAATTCATCATGCCCTGTCCCTCGAGCAAAGTAAGCAGCTTTGGGATTCGTATTCCCAGGTAATGTTCGATAGGTAATTCCGTCACCATCCACATCGGAATACCTACCCCATTTTCCATTGGTCTTTTTTAGTATTTTTTCTATATCTTCTTCCCATAAAATTTTTCCCCGCTGGATAGGTATTTCAGGGTACTCAAATTTTGGAGTCATCCAATTATTCATCCCCAGATCCAGATCACTTAAAACAATCACGGGAGATTGAATCTGCTCGGCAATATCCAAAGCGCGCCATCCGAATTCAAAGCATTCCTGAACGCTGCCGGGCAGAAGGATCACATAGTCAGTGTCCCCATGGCTCATAAAATAGGAGAAAGTTAAATCACCTTGTGAAGTTCGTGTTGGCATACCCGTACTCGGACCAACCCGCTGCACGTCCCAGATCACCACAGGTACTTCGCTTTGATACGCCAGCCCGATGTATTCAGCCATAAGGCATAAACCAGGACCGGATGTGGAAGTCATCGAACGCAACCCCGCCCACCCTGCACCGATCGTCATTCCAATGGCAGCTAGTTCATCTTCTGCCTGCACGATCACGCACGTTGCTTTTCCGGTTTCAGGATCATTTCGTAATTGAGGGTTGTACTCGTTCAAACCTTCCGCCAGCTCTGTGGCAGGTGTTATGGGATACCAGGCAGAAAATTGCAACCCGCCAAATAATGCACCAAGCGCTGCCGCCTGATTACCATCCGCGACAATATAATTTTCGGTTACCTTGCGTTTTTCCAATTTATATGGGCAAGTATGAATGAATTCCTGTGCCACCATATCATGAGCGACTTGTACAACATCCATATTGGGTTTGACAGCTTTGCTTACATTATTGAAATGCTGGTTTAGTGTTTCTTCTATCAAAGGGAGGTCTATATCGATCAGTGCTGATAATATTCCCACATAAACCATATTCATTAAATAGACATGCAGATTGGTTGGTGATTCGGTTTTTTCCAGTACCTCCTGAATGGGTAATTGCAGTACCTGAAACTGACTGGAAATAGAATCCGGGATCGGCTGGTCGCATAAGATCAGTCCCCCCTTCTTAACTTTCTTGACATCATCCAGTAAAACAGCTTTGTCAAGGTTTATCAGAATATCAAATTCATCTACTCTCGCCAAATGCCCTTTTTCACTTACTCGCAGAGAGTACCAAGTAGGAAGCCCTTGAATATTGGATGGAAATATATTTCGCGCAGAAATTGGAATACCCTTTTTAAAAATCGCTTTCATTAAAGCGTTATTTGCAGTCGCACTTCCCGATCCATTGACGGTACTTACCAATATTGAGAATTCATTTATTATTTTTTGCATGGCTTCCCTTTTTACCGCTGATACAATAATTTCATGTGCTCGTTGAGAAGGAACAGACCCCTTTGATAGTCATTTTTCTTTATTGCCTCAATAATTGTGCTGTGATACTTCCATACTTCTTTTTGATAAACTAGATCGGTATACAAGTTCATTCCTACAGCCTCGTACAAAGTCCAATAGGTATCGAGAATGCCCATTACAAATAAGTTATCCAATCTCTTGTAAATGCTCAAATGCAATTCTTTATGTTCTCGATGTGGAATTTGTATTGGATTTCCGTGCAGTTTTGCATTCGCATTTATGACATATTGTTCCAATCGATCAATATCAACTTGTTCCAGTTTTTCTGCCGCGGCAATAAACCAGGCTTGTTCTATGCGGTCACGTAAATCGGAAAATTGATAAAAATATTTCATATCGATGGATGTGGCAATGATGGCAGTCTGTCGTAATCCTGCAGAAAGATCGATTTCTCGGATATGTAATCCGTGCCGCGGGCGTGCATCCAGTAATCCAAGCATCTTCAGAGCTTCAATTTGCTCCCGAAGTGTAGGAACGCTCATTTCCAATTGTTCACTCAGTTCTTGAATTGATGGAAGGTCATCCCTCCCTTCTTTTATTCTTTGGGTGATGAATTGGAGAAGTTTGTTTTGATTGTCACTAAAATACTGTTCAAGCATGATTACTCTTATTAATCTGTTTAATATGTTAATTAAGCATAAAACAAACTATTCAGAATACAATGCTTTTTTGGCAAATAATGATTTTCAGCAGTTTATTCTATTATTTTCGTATGACAAGTCGGTGAAATTCCTCGAAATACTTTCTCTTTCCAAAAACAACTCTACCCCGTGTTTTCATTCGTTCTTTAAATACTTCAGGATCCCCAACCTGGGATTTATGCTTTATTAGTGCTTCTATTTTCTTATCCCAAAATGCTGTTATATCCAAAACAATATTGGCTTCGCGCGGAAGAGATAGCCATAATTCCTGTATGTGATGCTGATTCAATCCTTCAGTAACCAATTCAGGATAAAAATCATTGTTTTGCACCGCTGGAAATATTGCTTCGACAACAGCCAAGCCTGCAGCACGATGGTCAGGATGGTTGATTGATTCACCTTTAATAAAGAAATTACTGGGATCACAGGATATAACAATATCTGGCTGCTCCTTGCGCATTATACAAACCAGTTCTTTTCGCAAGTTTAAATTGACTTCTAGAAATCCATCCGGATGGTTTAAAAATAATACTTTCTGAGCACCGATTGCTGCAGCAGCTTCTTTTTGTTCTTGTTCTCTGATTTCCTTGATGTGTTCCGTATCAGAAAACTCAGCATTTGTTCCCTTTTCACCATGAGTGAGCAAGCAATAGGTTATTTGATGTCCTTCGTTTGCCCATTTGGCTAGTGTCGCGCCACAAAAAAACTCAGGATCATCTGGATGAGCCAGAATTACAAGAATTTTCTTTTTTCCATCCCAAATCTTAGAATCAGTGAAAGTTATTTTTGAGGTGTGGATTACTTTGCTCATTGTTTTGCGCTTGCCTATTATGTGGTTGTGGATTTTCGGGTAATCCATTCAATATTTCAATTTCTTCAATTGGGAATTCTTTTACCCCAATTTCAGGTAAACTTACCAACACAGTTTTTCTTAAAGGATACACGTCCCTGATACGTCCCTCCCCTTTGGGGGTCATAACGCGCTTGTTCTTCTTGGGCATACCCTTCATAGAATCGCGATACAGGCAATATTCATAATTCAGACAGCAACGTAATCTCTCGCACATTCCTGTGATATCCGTTGGTGTAAGTGAGATGCCCTGTGTTTTAGCCATCTTGATCGAGATGGAATCAAAATCGGTGAGAAATCTCGCACAGCAACGCGTCTCCAATCCACAGGCACCCATTCCACCAAAGTATTTTGCAGCATCCCGCGGACCAATTTTATGAAAATTGATCTTATGTTTCGGAAAGTCCTTTTTTAGAGAATCCTGCATTTTTTTAAAATTGGTGATCTTGTCATCTTCGCTCGTATAGTGAAACGTAATACAGTTCCCATCGAAACTGATTTCGGTATAAATGAACTTCATTCCCTCAACATTTAATTCGCGGATGCATTTGGCTATCCGCATATTGGCTTCTTGTTCGTTTTCTTCGATTTCTATACGCTTTTTCTGATCTGTTTCAGTTGCTTTTCGCTCGACTTTCTTGATCTTATCCAGTTCAAGTGTGGAAATATCTTCTATTATTTCCACTATTTCTCCTAGCTGCCAGCCACGGGTGGTCTGCACTACTACAAAATCGCCAAGCTTAATATCATTAATAGCAGTAGCATCAAAATTATAATTTTTGCTAATCTTCGAAAATCGAACACCAATTATTAATGGTTTTTTTTCTTCTTGAATGCATTCTTGATCTGTCATGTGTGTGATTATTCCTGTACAACCATCTGCGAAATCTTCCCGGCAACGGAACAAGCCAGTTCATTCATAACTTTGGCAGCAGACGAATTGGGGTCAGCAATCACAATAGGTTTTCCGGTATCTCCCCCTTCTCGTACTGCTGGGGTTAACGGTATTTGTCCTAGAAGTGGAATCCCTGTTTTCTCAGATAAGGCTTTCCCTCCCCCATTGCCAAAGATTTCCATTTTTGTTCCATTCTCCAATTCCAAAAAGCTCATGTTTTCGATAATACCAAGGACAGGAATGTTTAGTTTATTGAACATTTCCAATCCACGCGCAGCATCATCTACCGATACTTTTTGAGGGAGCGTGATGATCAATCCACCAGTTAAGCTTAGGTTTTGCGCAACACTTAATTGAACATCGCCTGTACCTGGTGGAAGATCAATAATGAGATAATCGAGTTCACCCCAATTCACATCCACCAAAAATTGGCGGATGGTAGAGTGCAGCAAAGGACCTCTCCAAATGAGCGGCTGACCTTCTTTTACCAAAAGCCCAATAGATATGATCTTCACCCCATAGGCCTCTGCAGGAATGATCTTCTTATCTTTTACAGGAGGCAGCTCAGAAATTCCCATCATCCTGGGAACATTGGGCCCATAGATATCTGCATCCAGCAAACCAACATTGGCTCCAGTCTGGGCAAGTGCAACAGCCAAATTCACTGCAACGGTCGTTTTTCCAACTCCCCCCTTCCCTGAAGCAATTGCGATAGAGTTTTTAATAGGTAGGGCAATGGCTTCTTCGTTTTGCATTTGATGCGCAGCCACATTGGCAGCCAGATTAACAGTAACTGTTGTAACTCCTTCAATTGCCATAACCGCATCATGAGCAGCTTTCTGCAAGTAATTCTTCAAGGGACAAGCAGGCGTTGTTAGGACTAGCGTGAAGGCGATTTCTCCTTCTTGAATTCGAATACCTTGAATCATATTCAAACTTACTAGATCTTTTTTTAACTCTGGGTCCATTACTCTGCCAAGTGCGGTCAATATATCATTTTCGGTAATTTGCGCCATCAGATATCCTGTCATTTTATTTATATCGGTTATTGTAACATAAGGGAATTGGGATTAAATTATTCAATATTTCATCTTTGGATTTCTGATACAATCAAGCAGATTTTATTTGACTAGGAGTAAGTAATGACAAAAAAGATACTTGTTGGCTATTCAACCTGGTCCGGAGCAACTCATGAAGTTGCTAATGCTATCGCCAACCATCTCAAAGAATCTGGTTTTCAAGTTGACATTTTGAATTTAAAAAAGGTCAAAGATATTTCACTATATGATGTTTTTATTCTTGGCACATCAATTCATGCAAGCCACCCCACGGGAGCATTTTTAAACTTTATAAAGAAGAACCACGCTCTCCTTTCAAAGAAACCAACTGCTCTCTTTGCTGTTTGCGCAAATATGTTTCAAGATACTCCTGAGAATCGATCTGAAACTCTTAAATGGCTTCAAGACTCATTGAAAGATATTCCTGAGATCCCATTTCTTGATATAGGTCTCTTCGGAGGTGCGGTTCTAACTGAAGGATCTGATTATGAAAAACTAAATCCATTTTTAAAAATGGTCATTAAATCGATGAAAAAATCTATTATTGAAAAAATGGGGAAAGTTGATTTTCGCGATTGGGAAAAGATAAAAACCTGGACGAATGATCTGACAAAGAAGATAAAATAGACTCCCAAAATGGGAGCCTATTTTTATTATTCGACAGTAACTGACTTGGCAAGATTGCGTGGTTGATCCACATCCAATCCACGTAAAGCAGCGATATGGTAAGCCAGCATCTGCAATGGGATGGAAGTAAAAACCGGGGTCAGCAACCACGGGGCATCAGGGATCCATAAGACATGATCGCCCAGGTTTTTCGCATTTTCGTCCCCATCTGTTGCTACGAGGATTAAAATGCCGCCACGTGCTTTAGCTTGTTCTACCTGGCTGAGCATTTTTTCATACCATTTATCCTTAGGCATGATCGCCAACACTGGCATTTCCTTATCAATCAAAGCGATCGGTCCATGTTTCATTTCTCCAGCCGGATACGCTTCAGCATGGATATAAGAAATCTCTTTCAGTTTCAAAGCACCCTCATAGGCAATAGGCATATTGATTCCCCGACCAAGATACAGAATATTGCGAATATCCTTGATTTGTTCGGCAATTTCCAATACTGATTCTTCGCGTTTCAAACATTCTCCAGCCAATTCCGGCACAATCCGCAGATCATGGATATAGTGGAACTTCTTTTCTTCACTGAGTGTGCCCCGCAAATCAGCCAGATAGATCGCAAACATATACAAATCGACCAAGGGAGCAGTAAATGCTTTTGTGGATGCCACTCCAATCTCAGGCCCTACCTGCATGGAAATGTACCCGTCTGCCACTCGCATGGCTTGTGATCCGATCGCATTCACAATTGAAAAAACCATTGCACCTTTCTTATGAGCTTCGTCCATGGCTGCCAATGTATCGGCAGTTTCTCCAGATTGACTGATGCTGATCACACAGGTTTTATTGTCCACAATCGGATTTCTATAACGAAATTCAGACGCGATATCTACTTCCACCGGAATTCGGCTGATCTCTTCTATCATGGTCTTTCCAACCAACCCGGCATGATAGGCAGTGCCACAAGCCGTGATGACGATCTTTTGAATGGCTTTGGCTTTTTCAGGTGTCAGATTGAGTGTGATTAAGTTGATCTGATTCCTCTCAAAATCCACTCTGCCAGAAAGTGTATCAGTTAACGAACGTACCTGTTCGTGAATTTCTTTTTGCATAAAATGACGGTAATTGCCCTTTTCGGCAGCAATGGGATCCCAAGCGATCGTATCGATCTTTGGTGTGATCTCTTCTCCATCCAGAGTTTTTATATGTACATCGTTTTTCGTTATGATCGCCATTTGGTGAGTTTCCAAAAAGCTCATCTTTCTGGTATATTCCATTAAAGCCGGGATATCCGAAGCGACGAAATTTTCCTTTTCACCATATCCAATTACAACTCCTCCGGCATTTCCAATGCGCGCAGCAATGATCTTATCAGGTTCCAAACTGGAGATAACCACAATCCCATGTGCACCTTTGATCCGTAGCAAGCTCTTTCGTACAGCTTCTTCAAGGGTTTCTGTTATAGCAAGGTTTCGTTCAATTAAATAGACAATGGTCTCAGTATCTGTCTCGGATTTGAATTTAGCACCTTCGGCTTCCAATTCCTCCTTCAACTCCAGGTAATTCTCCACAATGCCGTTATGCACAATCACTACTTTTCCGGTTTCCCCAATATGCGGATGGGCATTCTTTGTGCTTGGTGCACCATGGGTCGCCCAACGCGTATGACCAATACCGATACAACCGCTCAATGGTTTTTCTTTCACCAGCATTTCCAGATTGGTGAGCTTTCCCACATCTCGTCTTAATTCAATATGTCCATCTTCGATCACAGCAATTCCGGCAGAATCATATCCGCGATACTCCAGCTTCTTCAATCCTCCTAGAATAATAGGCGTAGCATTTTTATCACCGATATAGCCAACAATACCACACATGTATACCTCCATGGTTTTCGGTAAGATTATGGGTTAGTCAGATTTCGCCGACTAAATTATATTTTGGGGAAAGGCACGGATAGTATATCTTTTTATCCGGGAAGGCATCCGCCGAACTCTCGATTTTCCTGCGTTGTTTGCAGTTAGTTCTACCCTGCGGTAGAAAACCTTCATCCTCGTCATCCCATTCAGAATGGGCTCAGGCGCTATTCCTTTCCTTGGCTCTGGTCTTTCCAGAACCAGAGCGTATTATAATGCATCTTTAGGAAAATTAAACACCTTGACAGGGAGTTTAAGCTTCCATAGAATAAGTAAAAATTGAATGGGCGTGAGAAGAGTTCGAGTCCTTCGACACCGAAGGGGCAATTCTGCAAAACTGCAGAAGAATCTCTCAGGTAAAAAGACTCACTGCCAATAAACTCTGGAGAGCATACATAATGGATGCACCGACGGGGCAAGCCACTTTTGAAGGCGAATCTCTCAGGTAAAATAACAGAGATGTACAATTTTTAAGTACCTCAACATAAGAAACAGGAGTAAAAGATGTCGACCCCAAAAGATCTTAAGTTCTCAGAAACAGATGAATGGATCAAAGTAAAAGGTAATACGGCGCTCATCGGAATCACTGATTTCGCCCAAAGTCAGCTTTCCGATATCGTATACATCGAGTATGAGCTTGATGTAGATGATGATTTTGAAAAAGATGAGACGGTTGCAACTATTGAATCCGTAAAAGCTGCGGCTGATATCCATGCACCTGTTTCCGGCACTATCCTGGAAATCAATGAAGCACTCATTGATAATCCGGAGCACCTTAATGAAGATCCTTACGGAAGTTGGTTATTTAAAATTTCGATCGGTGATCCCTCTGAAGTAGATACACTAATGGATGCGGAGACCTACGATAGATTTTGTGAAGATCGGGGCAACTAATGTTCACGCCGCACACTGATGCGGAACGAAAAGAAATGTTAACAGCTCTTGGATTAAAAAAAATAGAAGAGCTGTTTTCTGACGTTCCAGAACAGTTTCGTTTTCCAGTTTTGGATTTGCCTGCAGGGATGAGCGAAATGTTCGCCCGGGATCATATAGAAGGCTTTGCAGGAGCTAATGCAAGTACAAAGGAATTTGTTTGTTTCCTTGGAGCGGGTGCTTACGATCACTATATACCTGCCGCTGTTGATAGCATTCTGCGCAGAGGTGAATTCTTCACCGCATACACACCTTACCAACCGGAAATCTCACAGGGTACCTTACAATCTATTTTTGAGTTTCAGTCCTTGATTTGTAACCTTACTTCTTTGGAAGTAAGTAATGCTTCCCACTACGACGGAGCAACCGCTGCGGCAGAAGCTTGCATCACCGCTTATGCACATTTTCGTGAAAAGCGCAAAAGGATATTGCTCTCTCATGCTATCAATCCTCAATACAGGGAAGTAATTAAGACGTATCTAAGCGGTATTAACGACATTGAAATAATTACAACCGAAAAAAGTGAAAACTCCTTATCAGATCCACGCGAGATTAAGAATTTGATCAATGACGACACAGCGTTGGTGATGGTTCAATATCCTGACTTTTTCGGTAGAGTTTTTGATTTCTCGGATCTCATCAATGAAACCCATCAAAAAGGCGCTCTCGTTTGTATGGTTATCAATCCTACTGCGCTTGGTCTGCTGAAAGCACCCGGTCAGATGGGTGCAGATATCGCAGTTGGCGAAGGGCAGCCATTGGGAATTCCCCTTTCTTTTGGCGGACCTTATCTTGGTTTCATCGCTGCTCGCAAAGATCTGGTGCGCAAACTTTCGGGGCGTTTGGTTGGTGAAACGGTTGATGAAAATGGAAAGCGCGGTTATGTTCTCACTCTGACAGCCCGCGAACAGCATATTCGGCGCGAAAAAGCGACCTCGAATATCTGCTCCAATCAGGGGCTAATGGCTCTGGCAGCAACGATATATATGAGTTTGTTGGGTAAATCAGGAATGCAGCAAGTCAGCAATTTGTGTTACCAGAATGCACATTATGCTGCTCAAAAGATCTCAGAGCTTGAAGGTTTTAAAGTTCTCACTCCAGAACCATTCTTCCATGAGATTGTCGTTCAAAGTCCTATCTCCATCGATCATCTCAACCATCACCTTCTCGAAGAAGGGATTCTGGGTGGTTATGCTCTTGAGAAAGAGTATCCCGATTTGAAAGATTGTATGTTGTTAGCATTTACTGAAAAAACAAATAAAGAGATCATTGACGTTCTCTGTGAAATTATGAAGGAGAGCAATCATGGCTGAACCAACCATTTATGAAATCT
>CAYLUJ010000047.1:0-16025 GCA_964386805.1 uncultured Pelolinea sp.
CCTTTTAAGCTATTGGTTAAGGGTTCGAGCCCCTTCGCGCTCATTTTTGTTTAACCATACTTGTAGGGTTTGACAGTCCTCCAACAGCCCTATATGGGGGTAAAAATGGAGGATTATCATGTCAGAAATCAAGCAAAACTTAGAGCAGAGGATTATTTCAATTCAGGAGATCCTTAATTGGGTTGAAGCTTTCATGCTGGATCGCAAAGCCAGGGGATATAGCCAGGAAATGATCTACTTCTACTGCATGAAACTGCAATTATTCATGATGTACTGCAATATTCAGAGTGAATGAAATCCGGCAAATTAAACCATTTTTCATTAGATCCTATTTGCTTCACCTGGAAGATACTGGCCATAATCCAGGGGGATTCACGCCTGTTATAGGGCATTGAAAACATTTCTGAAATGGTATGCCTTTGAGAACAATCTTAAAGATTGGGATAATCCAATTGACAAAGTCAAAGTAAAGAATCCCGCCGACCAACCACTTGATCCGGTAGATATTAAAGCAGTCAAAGTCATTCTATCTACCTACCGGCAATCATTCGTAGATATCAGGGATAGAGTAATTATCAGCATGCTTCTGGATACGGGAATGCGAATTTCTGAACTGTTAGCTTTAGTGCATGAAAACATCAATCCAACAACCTGCGTCATTCAAATCCTGTACGGTAAAAGAGGAAAAATTAGAACCGTTTATGTTGGTAAGAAAACCAGAATAGCCCCCAGAAGATATATAGTTAGGACATCTAAGAAGGGTGTCTATTTATGGAGAGCCAGCAACCTATACGACTATAAGAGATACGTTGAAGTGGAGGCTAATATTTATGGGATTCCTGCGGTGTGCAGCGCTCTTGACGGTCATTTTGAAGCGGCCGGAGACGATCAGTTATTGATTGCACCAAATGACCTAAATGCATGGATATCATACCTAAATTTGTTATTGCGTAATCGCAAAATCTATCAAAAATACAAGAGAGATACAATTAACAATGCTAGTAGATTTGTAAATTGTAATAGTCTTAATATTCTCAATGAGCTTGTAAAATATCACTGAAGCAATATCTAATTGCGATGTGAATGTTGATATAAAATAATCCATTTGATCTTGCTAATGAACATCAACGGATGCTATACTAAAACGTGTTCTCAAGATGAGCGGGGGAAGTTTGGGGCATTTGAATACGAATGGGAGGTGACTGCAATGAAAAACACTTATTCATTCTTTTCAATTCAATCCACAGGATACGGGAGTATTCAACAAAAAATAGAATGTGGGAGATAACTGACATCCTCTACAACAAGGAGGAATAATAACTAAAATCGAAAACTGCGAAGGTGCGAATAAGAAGCGCAATCTGCTCGCTAATCGCTCTTTCATAATGTACTGGATCTCATCGACGTTCGCGATGGCTGCGTCGAACATTTTGCAGTTCGTTCTCGCACTTTATGTGCTGGATCTGACTCACTCAGCCACTACGTTTGCATCCATCTTATCCATCGTAATCGTTCCCAGAATCATCGTTATGCCGATTTCAGGCGTTTGGGCAGATCGGTATCACAAGGTTCGACTAATGGCTGGCATCAACATCGGTAGTGCAGTGTTTCTGGGCCTGTTCGCCCTATTGCATTGGGCTGTTCAGCCGTTATCCGTGCCAATGGTTTTTATCCTGGTGATCTTGCTTGAGCTATCGGAAGTTCTGTATTCTGCACCATCAGCAGCCATTATACCTTCCGTGGTATCAAAGGATGAATTAGCGGAAGCCACAAGCCTCTCTTCTATAGACGATGGAATTGTGCAGATTCTGGGCTCTGTTGTGGCTGCATTTACCTATAACGCAATAGGGGTGGCTGGAGGACTATTGGGAGCTGGTGTATTCAATTTGATCGCCTGCTTTACCATTCTCTTTGTCCGCATTCCTGAGACTCTGAAAGAGACTGCTGAAGACGAAGAACAAGGAGAAGGCGAGGTAAAGAAATCGGGGGCTATTTCACAGTTCTTTGACGCTGTTAAATTGGTCAGAGGGGACTCGTTTATCCGAAGTCTGGTGATACTGGCACCACTACTGAACTTCTTTCTGACCTCTATTTTCACGGTCACACTCGTTTACTTGCTACGAGAGAAATTGCAGATCAGCACAAACGACTATGCAGTCTATAACGTTCTGTGTGGCGTGATGGGCATCGTCGTTCCATTGCTTTCGATTTCATTCATGAAAAAGAAGTCCGAAGGGGCGATCATTCAGGGAAGCGTGGCCATTTTAACGATCCTTGTGCTTTCTCTATCCATCGCTGTGTTGCCGAATGTCAGTCAAGCTTTGGGTAGTTCATTCATCTTGCTGATCAGTATTGGTATAGCTGTATTGATGAGCACAGTGCTGGTTTTGATGAACATTGCAACAACCGTTGTTTTCAAGACGAAGGTCAGGCTTGACTATATTGGGAGGGTCGCCTCCATTATCAACTTGCTTGCAACGATCTCTGTTCCGTTGGGACAGCTAATCTTTGGCTACCTGGCTGATTCGCAACCGATCAGCACATCTTTTTTTATCTCTGCGGCGGGAATGTTTGTGGTCTTCCTGATTGCAAGAAAGATGTTCCATGTCGAATAGGAGAAGGGTAAATAATCTCCAGAGAGAACTCTTTCGCAAACAAAAAATGGAGTTTTTAAGTATTAATACCTTCATCCATCCAATCATATATCTTGTTTCGTAGTAGTTTTTGTTCTTCTGGCGTGAGCATTCCTAAAGAACAATATGATAATATTACCCGCTGACGGGGGCAGCAGGGCATGTTAAAATAACACTCTCTTCGGGCACACACATAGCTCAATGGCAGAGCAGTAGCCTTTTAAGCTATTGGTTAAGGGTTCGAGCCCCTTCGCGCTCATTTTTGTTTTAAACAGCCTGATGAAGTAACTGGTTCCCCTTTATTGAATTTCTATGTTGTGATCCTTATCCACTGTAAAGACGTATTTCTCTTTTAACCCGGGTTTTGCGCTGTGCGCGGCGACCAGCACGCGCTTGCCATCCGTGCGGATGTGCACAATACCGTGGCTGGTCTTCTTATAGGTTTGCGATTCCAGGTATTCTGTCTTCGAATCCGGAACCTGTACGCCATGCTCTCTTTTCGCTTGGGTGACAAATGCTAATCCAATTTTTTCAAAGAAAGCCGACATCTCGGTAACGAAGATCAAGGGTTGGGTGACGCTGGGGCGCGAGTATTTACCCAGGGTGCCTACCAGGCAGGCACGCGGGTGGATGTGTTCATAAAATGGATCTTCATCACCGCTGCTGATCACGCTGACAACCGGCTGAATAAAGTCGAAAAATTCGGAAATATAGTCATCCGAACCGTGATGGGGTGCTTTCAACACCTCTGCTTGCAGCTTTTCTCCTGTTTTGGGATAAGCATCCATAAGACGTAATTCTGATTCGCGGTTCAGATCGGCACCAAAGAGAAAACGTACCTGACCATATTCCAATTTCAGGATGACGGAGTTTCCATTGATGGTGTGACTGCCTGAGAGAGTCTTGGCGGTTGGGCTGGTATGCAACCAGGGCAGCATCTCTTTTCCATCAACGGTTTCGGCAAGCGGTCCAAGGACCTCGATGGAAATACCTTCATCTTCTGTGAATTGGAAAGCTTGGTTGTCTCCTGCAAAGAGGTTTTGACATGTTAAATTGGGATTACAGCTTTGTTGAAAAGTAAGAATCTTTTTCCAATCCTGCATGATTTTTGGCAGCACCGTATCAGAAAGATCACGCGGATCTTTAACGATCTCGCTGATATAGGTTTTTCCATCTTTATTCTTTACAGCGCCAAATAATGCCGGGTCGTCATTCTCTCGATCAGCACGTTTTACCAGCCCGTTGTGATAAATGCGTTCCACTTTCACTATGGGTTCATTGAGAAGATAATTTTGTTGGTCAAAGCGTTTCTTGGAAAGCAGTTCATTAAGACCAACAATATGGTCTTCATCACCGTGCGTGATGACAGCGGCTTCACATGCGATCGATTTTTCGCGCAATACATGCGACCAGGCTTTTTGCATATATTGCCGGAGAGCTTCGTTTTGACCGCCATCCACAATGACCATCTTTTTCCCTGGGGTTTCGATGATAGCCGCGTCACCTTGACCTACATCTACAACGCGAACCTTGAGAATATCACTGGTATTACGAAATTTGGTCTTGATGGGGATGGCAGCCTTGTAGAACTCCCAGTGCGGTCTTGAAATTCCATCTGCCTGTTTTTCCCATACCTGTTGGGCCCAGTCAAGGATGTAATTTTTTGCATCCTGACCGGTTACCCTGACCTCATCTCCCCACATTAACGTAGCAACCAGATCCTTGGTTTTCTCCCCATTTTCATAGCGATGTACCTGCACGATATCGTCATCAATGATCTTTTTTTCCATAGCGTTCCTCCCTGTAAAAATCAGTCTTATTACCCTGATTATGAATCAAGGATAGCAAACTACCAGATGGATTACAACCTTATTCCATTGGTGAGAAGATGAGAGACGAACCAGTAAATTGGACTATAGCTGATGGATTCTGGAGGAATGGAAAAAGCCTTTTCCTAGCATGCAAGAGAGAACCGGAAAAGGAGAAAATGAAATACTTATCGAAGCTGGACGATGGGTAGGAATTCTTTGATCCGGTCAAAAAGGATTGTAGCAAATCTGCGTGTTAAAACGGTCTTGGGCAGAGTCTGTATGATTTCTTTCCCTTCCACGAGATACTGTTTGGCGACTGTGGTTGAATTCTGTTTTTCAAATTTATAAACAGAGCGAAGTCTCATCAGGGGAACGAAAGTAACATCGGACGGATGAAAAAGGGAATTGAGATACATCTCAATTCCGTAGCGCATGCTTTCCATTTCAGCCAGATAAGGAAGCAAGTCTTTTTTGTAATATGCACGTTGCCCTGAGATAAACTCAACCAAATTGAGATGAGTTTCTGAGGATTTACAATAACCTACTACTGCTGTAGCTTGATCTTCAAGAAGTGGGTCAATTAACACTTGTATATGCTGATGGTTTAGATTTATCAAATCTGCGTCCAAGAAAATTACAATATCTCCCTGGGCAGCTTTAATTCCAGCGGCCAGCGCAGAGCCCTTCCCTTTATTCGATTGAAAATGGATGATTTGAATTTGTTGAGAATATTGGTTGAGGATTTCAAGAGAATGATCCTGTGAGCCATCATTCACACAAATAATCTCATCAATATTCATAAAAGTGCTTAGAGATTGAAGAAAATTAGCAAGGTTTTTCTCTTCGTTGTAAATAGGGATTATGGCAGAAATACAGTGCTGCTCCGAGATTGGATTTTCAGAATAATTGAAAAATTGTTTATCTGTCATATGAATGAGTCTTTTAAAATTGTCTTTATACTGTACATGAAAATAATTAATTTTGTATTGGAAAAACGCATAAGTGACCTAAGTAATTGATATTTGTAATAGGGTCGATCATTCTTTTTCTACTTCTTGCTCATTTTTTGAGGGATAAATCGTGGAGTTGTAATAACGACTCTCGATCAAGAATGGTTGCGAAGAGAATGTACGGATTACGAGTGAAATAAAGGCGCATGGCATATGGTTTTTTCAAGATAGTAGAATGATCCTTTCAATCTAGTCATAAGTTTTTTATTTAATACGCATAACATTCAAATCAAGATGCGTATCGTATACCATTAAAAATGGATTAAAGCGGTTGTGGGCAAATTCTATCAAATCCGATCTCTTTGTTCCGGAAAAAGAATGATACCAGAATGATACAGATGACCGATTATTCTAATGAAATTCTTTTTATAATGAAAGTACATATAGGGAGATGACTATGCAAAAAAATCCAATTGTTTTCTGGGAATTGGCATCCCATGATGCTGAAAAATCCGTGAAATTTTTTCAAGACGTTTTTGAATGGGATCTTAAAATGGATGAGCGACTTGGATTCTATGTAACAGAAATGGGGAAGGATGCCCCCGAGGTTGATGGGGGAATTTTCACTTTGAAACGAGCCAAATTACCATTTTTAACCCTGTATATTTTAGTTGATGATATTGAAGCGATGGCAGAGAAAGTTGTTGCCCATGGCGGTTATCTGCTGGAAGGGATCCAGAAGACCCCTGGTGGTTCCACACGATTGTGTTTATTCAATGAACCATCGGGCGTCACCTTTGCGATGTTGGAAAAGAAAAAATAGAAAAGCGCTTATTTCTATATATTTTCACACGAAAATGAAACGCGGTTGTGATGAACAACCGCGTTTCAAAGAGAGGAGATATTCAACTGCGTTCTATTGAGCTACCTCTAGCGTATCCGATATTCGTTATGATTAAACAAATAGCATCCGTTCCTCATTATTCCGTACGAAGGGCTTCCACCGGTTCCAGGTTGGCTGCGCGATTTGCTGGATAAATTCCAAAGATCAGACCAACGCCAACCGAGAATAAGGTTGAAAGCAGCACAGAGGAAAAGCTGATCTTTGGATTGAGAACAGTATCGCTGAAAACTGCAATCTTGCTAATTACAGCCGATATACCTGCACCCAGCAGCACACCCAATATTCCACCTACCAATCCTATTACCAGCGCTTCGATCAGAAACTGTGTCAGGATATCGCTTTTACGAGCACCGACCGCTTTTCGCAAGCCAATTTCACGGGTTCTTTCTACGACAGTCACGAGCATGATGTTCATGATGCCGATTCCACCTACCAATAGTGAAATTGCAGCAATACCTCCCAGAAAAACAGTCAATACGCCTGTGATGGAACTGGCTGCTTCGGTGATGGTTTCCTGTGACATAACCGTGAAATCATTTTCCTCGTTGCCCATGATGCCATGTTGACTCTGCATAATCTGTGTGACTTCTGCGATAGCGTTTTTCACATCTTCTGAACTGCTGGCAGAAATGGAGATCATGTTCACTTCATCATGTGTATTGGTACGCGAGATGATTCTGGCTTGAGCAGTGGTGATCGGTATGTAGACCTGATTATCTGATGTTCCAGCAGAGGAACCCCCCTGTTCTTCCAACAGCCCGATCACAGTGTAAACATAACTTCCCATGCGGATTTTGTTCCCGACCACATTCTGCGTGGTATTGAAGAGTTCTTCGGCGATATCCACTCCGATCACAGCCACCGTCGATCGTTCATCGACCTGACTTTGCGTGATAAATGATCCTTCACTGACGGATGTATTGCGTACATATTCATATTCGGGAGTAACACCGTAAATCTGTGCTGTGATGGAATTGCCGGAATAGGATACCGTCATGTTGTTTTGAACTGAAGGTGCAACAGCCGCGATATATTCTGTATCTGCATCGTTGATCGCGGTGGCATCCGAAAGCGTGATCGCCTCCGGATTGCTGACATCACTGTTCTGCGAGATAAAGATCAGGTTCGTCCCCATTGATTCAATGGAACTGGTGATCGATTCTTGAGCACCATTCCCAATTGCCATCATGGAGATTACCGCAGCGACCCCAATGACAATTCCCAGCATGGTTAGGAAAGTTCGCATTTTATTAGAGACAAGACTGGTAAACGCCTCTTTGAGAAATTTTATCAAATTCATTTTTTTACCTTCCCATCAATGATGTGAATGATCCTATCGGTCATCTTTGCCACGCCGGCATCATGTGTAACAATGATCAATGTGACATCATCTTCTTTGTTCAATTCGAGCAGCAATTGCATGATTTCGTGACCAGCTTTGGAATCCAGATTTCCGGTTGGTTCATCTGCCAGAATGATGGCGGGATTGTTGATCAATGCTCTGGCAATAGCCACACGTTGCTGCTGACCGCCGGAAAGTTCAAAGGGCTTGTGATTAATACGATCTTTCAATCCTACGCGTTCCAGGATGGCAACAGCCATTTCTGTATGGTTGTTGCCATTATCCCTTTTATAGCGCAGTGGAAGCATGACATTACCCAATGCATTCGTTCTTTGCAGCAGATTGTAATTTTGGAAGACAAATCCAATTCTCCGATTGCGAATATCTGCCAGTTGGTCATCCGATAATTGAGAGACATCTTCATTATCCAAAAAGTATTGCCCTTCTGTAGGACGGTCCAGACAACCCAGAATGTTCATCAAAGTTGATTTCCCTGATCCGGAGGGTCCCATGATCGCAACTACTTCACCTTTTTCTACTTGTAGTGATAAACCTCGCAAAGCATTTACCTGTACTTTACCCAGCTGGTAAGTCTTAACCAAATTGCGGGCTTCCACAACATTTTTTTTCATATTAAACCTCTATTGTTGTTGAATTCCCTGTGGTGGTTCGCCAGCAGGTTGTTCATTACCACTACCCCTGCCGCCACCAATTATGCCGCCCAATCCAAACATACCGAAAGTGGAGTCACTGGTGCTGGAGTTTGCGAAAACCATCACCTGATCACCTGCTTTTAATACACCATCTCTGACGATAGAGTATGAATCGGAGCTTGCTTCTACTTCCACAGGTACGGTTGTTATGTTGTTTGCTGAATCTACAACCATGACGACACTGGAACCATCCATAGTCTGGATCGCCAGATTGGGAACCAGAACAGCATTTTTTACTTCATTGATCATCACAGTTGCTACAGCGGTGAAACCGGGTTTAATATTTTCATCAGCATTAGTGATCGAAATGGTTACTGTGAATTCCACAATACCAGAGCTTTCATCACCCGCCAGGGATACCTTTGAGACTGCCCCTTCGTATGTTTTGTTAGGAATGGCATCAAAAGTTATGCTGACAGATTGCCCGATCTCAATTTCGTTGATATCAATCTCCGAAACAGAGATATCGATAACCAAATTGCTCAAATTATCCAATTGAACGGCTTGCGTACCGCTAGACACGGTATCCCCTTCATCCACAAGAATATCTGTTACTACGCCGTCAAAAGGAGCAATGATATATGCAGAATTCACTGTGTTTTGAAGTGCCTGAACATTTGCTTCTGCTGCTGCAATTTCATCAGAATTGTCCTTGTATTTTTCGTAGGTTACGCGTGCTTCTTCGAGTGCAGCTTTCGCTTGATCGAATTCAATAAAGTCAGTTTCAACCGTATGGTCATATGTTCGACCAAGCAAGTAATTGATATTGCGATAGGCTTTATCGCGCGCTAATTGGGCTGCATCCAGTGCGTTGTTTGCTGCGATCTTTTCAGCGTTATCATCTGCCAGATCGCTTAATGCTTCATAGGCATGTTGAGCATTCCACAGATCTTCTTCAGACTGCTGATAAGCAGCTCTGGCCGCTGTGATCTTTTCATCAGAAATATTATTGAAATTCCAGTAATCACGCATTTGTTTCTTTGCTGCATAGTCATATTCGGCATCATCCAAAGCTAAAGCTGCTTCTTGCAATGCAGAATCAGCAGCTTTCAATTTATCCAATTCATATTGGGCATTCAGGAGATCTGCTTGTGCCTGTAAAACGGAAGAAGGAAGTGAGCTGGCATTTAATGTGAGCAGGGTATCGCCCTGTTTCACTGTATCACCCACACTGATCTCCAGAGGACTGACGATGCCACTGGTTTCCCAGGCAAGCGTGGCTGATGGAATAGCTCGAACTGTTCCAACAACGTCAATGGTTTGCGAGAATGTTCCACTGGTCAATGTCACAATTTCTGCTTGAACCGCGGTGTCTTCTTTTGCATTTCCTCGGGCAGCAAGGAAGACACTTAATAGCACAATTAAAATCAACGCGGCGCTTCCCAGGATGATGGATTTTTTCTTATTCTTCCCGTAATAGTCCGCGATCTTTTTGGCTATGGTTTGGAAAAAAGTTTTTATTTTCATTCATGAACCTCCATTTTCTCCTCACTATATTCGAATTGACAGGCTAAATTAGAGTGGGCAGTATCATGTCGGGCTATTATTTTTTTGTAGAAAGCGTGTGATTCCAGTAATGGATATATATTAGTAAAATCACAAGCAGGATTAAAAAGGTTTGTGTTAATATGAACGCATGAATAACGCTGAAATTAACGCACGGGAAATTAAATTACTGCGCTTTTATGTTCTGTTCCAATTCTGTATTTATCTTTTCAGTCAGATTATTCGAGTTTTGTTTGCTTTGGGTAGTTCTATTGGCGAATTTAATTGGGTCAGGTTTATTCCGGCTGCCATTTTTCTGGTAATCTTTATTCTTCTTGGTGTTGACAAATTTAATAGGAATTTTACAAAAACAAGATTTTTATCACTGATCATAATCTTGTCAGTGACAACGATCATCTCAAGGTTTTTAACACCTGATTTCTCAGTTAACAGGGTTTTTCTTAAGCCGGGTGTTCTCTACTTCAATTTTGATCAAATTTTTTTTCTGATCCTGCCGGTTTTATTTGTTGCCTGGCAATTTCCAAGAATCACCATGCTCCTATTTTGCGGCTTTACTACTATTGTAGAAATAGCTATATCGTTACTTTCTACTCAAACGGATCCATTCAGCTTCGGCATCTTGGTTGTCACCATCGTTTTTCGTGGTGTGATATTTGGAGTTATGGGTCTCTTTGTTAACAGCATGAGTGAATTGCAAAATTTCCAGCAGGAAAAATTAGAAAAAGCCAATGCTCGCCTGCGGAAATATGCAATCTACACGGAACAGTTAGCTCAGACTCGGGAAAGAAATCGTCTGGCGCGTGAACTGCATGACACGCTCGCCCATACATTAAGCAGTGTGGCAGTTCAATTGGAAGCGGTGAAAGCTTTATTCGATACCAATCAAGAAGAGGCGAAAAAAGGGCTCGAACGGAGTTTGATAACTACCCGAAATGGGTTGAATGAAACTCGCCGTGCTTTGAAAGACTTACGAACTTCAGAACTTGAGAATTTTGGTCTTTGTCAATCTTTACGTAATCTGCTGCAGAGTGGTGCAGCCCGCAGTGATTTTAAATATACAGAGAACCTTAAGGATACAATCAATCTACTCCCTGATGAGATCAGTCATGCCATTTACCGGACGGTTCAAGAGGCAGTGGATAATACTGTAAAACATGCCAAAGCAAAAAATGTAAATCTTCAAATTAACCAATTTGAAAATACGATGCAGTTAATCTATTCGGATGATGGATTGGGATTCTCTCTGGAAAAATCCGATGATGTGAAACACTATGGGTTGCAGGGTATGCAGGAGAGGATCAATTTATTGGGCGGAGAATTTTCGATCGAGAGTGCACCGAATCAGGGCACCAAGATTGTTATTAAAATGGAGTTGGAAAATGATAAAAATATTGATCTGTGATGATCAGGAACTTGTTTGTGAAGGATTGAACGCTATCCTAGGCACATCCAATCTGGTGGAAGTACAAGGGATGACTTACAACGGTCTGGAAGCTATAGAATTCCTGGAAAAACATTCGGTGGATGTGGTTCTGATGGACCTGAAAATGCCTGTTCTCAATGGCATTCAAGCTACCAAACAGATCAAAGAGAAATTTCCAAATGTTCGTATTCTCGTGTTGACCACTTATGATGCGGATCAATGGGTTTTAGATGCTATCCGATATGGCGCTGATGGTTATTTGCTCAAAGATGCTCCCCGCGAACGCTTATTACAGGCAATTGACGAAGTCAATTCTGGGCGAACCCCTGTTGATTCAAAAGTGGCTGGAAAAATTTTTGAACAAATTTCAAAAATGCCGCAGAAATCTCCCACCACTATCGGATCCAATTTAACTGAACGTGAAAAAGAAGTGTTAATGCTGATTTCTCATGGAAAATCCAATGCCGAAATCGCAGAAAGTCTATATCTCTCTGAAGGAACCGTACGGAATTATGTCAGTTCGATCTTGGAAAAGCTCGAAGTGACCGACCGCACACAGGCTGCTGTCATTGCAATTCGTAGTGGTCTTGTGGATTAGGTCAAGATTCTCTTCCTGAAATCAAAGAGGAATAACCGAGTAGATTATTCCTAAAAATGACGTAAAAAAATAGACTCCCGTGAGGGAGTCTATCTATGTTAATCCAACAATCGAATATGAATTTTTTTCTTTCGCTTTTTTGCTGTACTGTTTACCCAGAGGAGAGGAACCACCAGTAAAATAAACAGTGCTCCCAGGAGAATGAAGAACAATACCCAGTTGGAAGGATTGGGAACTTCTGGAATCAGACCTCCTGGATTATACGAAGACGAGGAACCGCTCACATGATCTTCCCAGGCGCCTGCCAAGCGTACCGATAGAGCGCGTTTGACCCCATCCCGTAATGTCTGGGGGGTGATGTAACTGATCACCACTTCACTTTGTAGTGATTCCCGGATGGTATCGTACATATTTACCAGGGCTTCCGGATCTTCCACATAGCCGTAGATTCCACCGGCTTGTTCAGCCAGATTGGTCAAGGTTTGCTCATCGATCCCTTCATACTCATTGGGTGTGGCGCCGGCTTCAGGCTTTGTCCCGAAACCGATGGTGGAGATCGAAAGACCGCTCTCCCCGATCGCAGAGAGGATCTGCTCTGGAGTTGCGCTGCTTTGATTATCCATGCCGTCTGTGAGCACGATGATGGCTTTTCGCCCGCTGATGGGATTCAATGTTTCCACAGCGCTCAGCAAGGCATCCCACATGGCGGTGTCATCGCGGGCTTGTATACCAGTGACCCCAGCCAGCAGAGCTTCTTTATCAGAGGTGACCTCCTGCACAGTTTGCACCTTGGTATTGAAGGTGATGATACCGGCTTGATCTGCGGAACGCATTTGCTCGATGTATGATGAAGCTGCTTGTTTGGCGGTTTCCAGCTTGTTTGAAAAATTCATACTGCCGGAATTATCCATGACCAGCAAGCTTGTGAAAGAAGTCACTTCATCCATACCCTGAATTGCCTGTGCACTGATGGGGGAACCATCTTCCAGGAGTTCGATATCCGAAACCGGAATCGGGACAGGATTGCCAGCTTGATCCTTTGCAGAAACGTACACATAAACGAGCGGGAATTGGCTGGTATCCACCTGGGTGATTTGCAATGAGACTGCTTCAGAAGCAATCGCGGTTTGTGACTTATCCTGCGTACAGGCGCCGCTCAGCACGGCAATAATAAGGGTTATAGTGAAGAGGGTATATTTTTTCAGTTTACCCATAGCATTACCTCTTTTCATGATAGATCATCTCCGTTTTTCCCATTCGAATGTGCTGATTATTCTTCAGCTTTGCGACATCCACCTTTTTTCCATCCACGTATGTCCCGCTGATGCTCAAATCTTTGAGCGTGAAATAGGTGTCATGTCCTTCGAGAATGGCATGCTGTGGGTCAATGCCCGGATCGGGAATGGCTATCTCAGCTTTCAATGGACTGCTGCCCAGTGTGGCAGAAGGACCATTGGCTTTCAGGAATTTATCCAGGATGAATTCCATCCCCATGATCTTGCCGCTGGTGACCTCCAACCATGTTCTGGAGAGGGCAAAGCTGATCAGTGCTGTGAAAACTCCGGTCGAGAAACCCAACAGCATAAGCCCGGCGGCTTTTCCAAGCGCTGGATCAGACAGAATGGCTCTGGCAGCTTCGAGGAGAGCACCACCTATCAAACCACCAATGAATCCACCCAACCCGCCTTTCCATAACTGTGACCCTCCGGTGATGGATGTGGCGAATCCGATAAGCAGCCCAAAGAGTGCCCAGCCAAAAGGACGGCTCCATACATCACCGCCGATGGCAAGGAACACGCTTTCTGCCAGCGGTAGAGCAATACATCCGCCAACTGCACCCAGCAGCATGGCAACTGTGCCTTTCTTCAAACCGACTCCCCATGATTGAGCCAGCAAACCTTCACCGACACCGATGAACAGTCCTATAAGCCCTCCAATCAGGGCACCGATGATCAATTCACTGACAAAGAAATTGGGCGTGAATGAAAGACCAAGCAGATTGCTCAACTGCCATCCAAGCAGCCCCCCAATCGCTCCTGTAATTCCCAGCGTATAAAAACGCATATTTCTTTTCATACAACTAATACCTCCGTTTCAAGAGTGTTTAAATTCCGTTTCGGCTCCAGATTTTTCCAAAACACCTTACTTATTTTTTCCTGGTTGATCAATTCATAGAACCCAAAATAGGTCTGTGTATCCATGTCGCCGTTTTTCTGACGGATGAAGAATCCACCGGCAGATGTATAAGGTTCCACAACCAGTGCAACCTGCCAGGGTTTTGAAAAGAAATTTTTGTGTAGCCATTCATCCCAGGAAGAAAAGAAAACTCCCATTCTGGGGTGAGTGTGATACCAACCAACCAGTACTTTATCGGGATGGTACCGCTCCAGAAAATCGAACAAGGCAATTTGCGTGTTGCTTGTGAAAGTCAGGTGTGCAGCGCCTTGCTCGGTATAGGGAGCTGCCAGGATGGTGTCGATTACAATGAATTGTTCTTTGGTGACAGTATCCTTGCAATGTTTCCCAGCCAGCCACCCACCCACTTCGTTATCCAGATCACTTCCCGCATGGGCGCAGATCCGTATGTAAGCATTCTGCGTAATGAACACTTTTACCAGCGGATCCAGTAAAACTTCATGTTTCTGTCTGGGTGTCCACTCTAAAGCCTGTCTGGTTGGGATGCGCGAATTGCGGGGTGTCATTCCAATTTCCTGTTTGAGTTGAAGGCGGAATTTGCTTTCCAATAGATTATCTCGCTGTCTCTTTTGAAAAAGCGATTTTGTTTACCCTGCGGTAATATCTGCAGTGATCATCAAGCGATCATTATCCGGTATGCCTGCTGAAGTAAGTGTCTCATCTTCCTTCAATTCGCGCCCCAATGCTTTGCTGTCAAGGCGGTAGCTGACCGGTCTGCCATCGGGACCCACAGTGGGTAACTCGAGGGTGGTGGCTAATTCGGGAAGCAGATCCTTGATCTCAACATCATCCGGCACTTCTGCATTGCGCGATCCACCAGAGGGTAAAACGAGGGTTACATTTTTATCAGACATTTTTCTCTCCTTTTCTATTTCAACTTAATTCTTGGTTTTATTTTGGCGGGTTGAATTTTCTTTTCTATCTTGATGCGCTCCGGGCGCAACAATTCCCGCTTATCTACCGGGAAAGCCTCCGGATGAGCTTTCCGGTATTTCTGACACCACTGTGCTGCTTCCATATCCCATGGAAAAGGCGGTTTCTTCGGATCATCATGATAATTTTTATACTGCACCATTTCTCCCAGCATGATGACCAACCGATCCAGAGAGCGGCTGGCAGACCACCAGGCTGCATCAATGCATACACTGCCGTTGGCATGGTTGATATTGGGATGCCAGATAGGGGTTAACCATTTCATCCCCGGCCAACGCTGCGGATATTGATTATGGAGATAGATCTCTACTTCATGTTTATTCCCAAATTTAGGATTTCCTTTTTTATCAATTCCAATGATTCCTTTGCAACTGAAAGTGATGATATATTTTTCAGGGGGAATATTCCCTTGTGTTCTTTCGGCTTTTACCTCGATCAGGTCACTGCGTGCATTGATCTCCTGAATTAATTCAAAATCCTTTTTCAAACGGCGCATGCGGGGGCTGGAAGAAACAGAAACAGCGCCTGCTGTGATATCGGTGGTGATCATCAATCGGTCATCATTGGGTATTTGAGCCTGTTTGAGAGTCTCTGTTTCGCGCAGTTCTCTGCCCAAGGCTTTGCTATCCATGCGATAGCCTAGCGGGCGTCCATCCGGACCCACCGTTGGTAACCCTAAAAGCGACGTTAATTCTGCGAGCAGGTCACTGATTTTCACATCATCCGGCATTTCTGCTTTTCTTGCTCCGCCATTCGGGAGCACCAGTGTTACTGAAATATCTGCCATACACTCCTCCTGAGATGATTTCTATAATTCATGTTTATGCGCTATCTGGCAGGAACCGGTGATTTCCCAACAATCCCGGTGATGCCACGTTCCGCAGTCGGGACAAATTACTATCCCGCGCGGGTCATTCTTATGAACTTCTTCCAGACAGTAAGGGCAGCGATGATCTTCTGTGCCTGTTAATTTCACATTGTTGTTCCTGCTCCGGGTCCGGGTTGTGGTTGCTTTC
>CAYLUJ010000048.1:0-15973 GCA_964386805.1 uncultured Pelolinea sp.
GGATCCACGGCCGCGTGTTGACGAGCGAGGGGAAGCCGCTCGACGGCGTCACGGTCGGACGCGGTATAGGAATGGGTATTGTGATTAATGGGCAAATTTACCGCGGCAAAGGCGGTGGTGCAGGGGAGTTTGGACATTTGGTGGTGAATCAGGATGGACCCGTTTGCGATTGCGGAAAGCGTGGCTGCCTGGAAAGCTACCTAGGGGATCAAGCTCTATTGATCCGTGCCAGAGAAGATGTTAACGCTTCGATTCGAGATATTGATGATCTTATCCAGATCGCCGAAGGTGGCGATTCCGCTGCTATCCATTTACTTAACTGGGCTGGAAATTTACTTGGACAGGAAATTGCCAACCTGGTCAATCTTTTTGATCCGAAATTGATCATCATCAGTGGCGAAGGGGTGCGCATGGGAGATCTTTTCTTTTCCTCAATGCGCGAAGCGATCCAAAAGAATGCTGTTCCTGAATTATACGAAAACACGGAGATCCGTATCAATACATGGGGTGACGATGTATGGGCGCGAGGTGCGGCCAGCCTCGTTATTGGCGAATTGTTTAATTCCCCAATTCAGAAGGAGGAAAGAACAGGAAAAGCACACTAAATTTTTTTACCTCAAGTTAATTTATTCACCGTATAAAGTTTTGCAAACTATTTAGAAAGAATAAAAGGAGTGGAAGATGAAAAACAAAATTCTCTATATTGTATTTTCTTGTTTACTCGCTTTGGGGATATTGTTTTCAGCATGCGCAAAAGCAGCCGATAGTACCGAGGCAACCAATGCGTCCAATGAGACCACATCAAGCGAGCCAGTAACCATTAAAGTCATGTCTTTCTTTGCTTATGATAATCCGGAAGTGGAAGAGGCCGTCGTGGCAGCATTTGAAGCAGCCAATCCGGATATAACGGTCGACTTTGAAGCCGTACCATTTTCTGACATTTTTTTGAAGTATAAGACACTCATCGCCGGGAATGAAGCCCCGGATGTAATGTCTATGAACTTTGATAATGCTTATACGTTTGCGGCTTTAGGGTCATTGGAACCATTGGATGAATGGATCGTGAGCAGTGGTTTGGATACCAGTATCTATTATCAGAGTACCATGGATATGTTTAAAGTTGATGGTGTGCAGTATTCCATGCCGGCAACCTTCTCTGATGTGGTTCTATTCTATAACAAGGACCTTTTTGATGCTGCCGGATTGGAATACCCGGCTCGTGATTGGACTTGGGATGATCTCAAGACAACAGCTATTGCTCTAACCAAAGATACTGATGACGATGGCAAAATTGACCAGTGGGGTTATAGTTTACCCTGGTGGCCGATCATGCTTGAAATGTATGGGGCTTCTATCTGGAGCGAAGATGGCTCAACCTGCACATTGAATTCAGCAGAAGGCACTAAAGCCATCCAGACCATGGTCGATGCACGTTATGTAGATAAATTTGCTCCAACCGCTGATCAATTAGCCGAACAGGGCGATTGGGATATGTTCGTCGCTGGAAAATTAGCTATGTACCCAACTGGACCGTGGGCAGTGCAACCTTTTAACGAGGCAGCAACCTTCACCTATGATATTGCACACATGCCCGCCGGTGATCAACAGGCAACGCATGTATATGCCAATTCTTATGCGATGTCTGCAACCTCCGAACAAAAAGAAGCTGCTTGGAGATTCATTGAATTTGCTACCGGACCCGAAGGAACCAAGATTCGCCAGGACGGGAAATATGAAATTTCACCTGTAAAAGAAATCGCAGAAAAATATTATGTAGAAGCTCTTTCGGGTGATGATCCAGAACATGCCATCATTTTTATGGAAGTCCAGGATTATGCAGTTGCCCAACCTGTGCATGAAAACTGGTCGGAAATTCACGACGCGATTGCTCCCCAGTTGGATCTAGCGCTGACTCAAGCGATTACAGTTGAAGAAGCGCTGAATACGGCTTGTGAAGGTGTAAACAAAGTTTTAAGTCGATAATTCTTTTCACAAACAAGAAGGGATGGGAATAATTTCCCATCCCTTTCAGAACAGGATACTTGAATGACAGTTTTAACAAAACAACGAAATCAGAAGAAAAATAGTCTCCGTAAATTACGCAATCGCGATGCTTTCTGGGGATATTTATTTATCTCACCGAATTTTTTGATCATTCTTATATTTACCATTATCCCTGTATTCTATTCGACATATATCAGTCTTACTGATTGGAATGTTTTAGGAAAAGCCAATTTTATTGGAATAGAAAATTATCAACGTATTTTAGAAGATGAAGTTGCTCGGGAAACTTTTTTCAACACTTTCTACTTTACAGTTGTTAGCGTTCCTCTCAATACTATATTTACACTACTGATTGCAGTAATGTTAAACCAGAAAATCAAGGGAATCACTTTTTTTAGAACCGCTTTTTACATTCCCTATATCTCTGCTTCTGTCGCGGTAAGTTTAATGTTCATGTGGTTGCTAGCAAATAATGGATTATTGAATCAAATGCTGGCTAGTATTGGGCTGGAACCAGTACGCTGGTTAACCGATCCAAAGATCGCTTTAAATTCAGTTATCGGTGTGACTATCTGGAAGGGAATGGGGATGAATATTGTCATCTTTCTGGCAGCGTTACAGGATATTCCTCATGAGTTAATCGAAGCAGCCGCCATTGATGGAGCCAGCAAAACACAGCAATTCTTCAAGATCATCATACCATTGTTGACCCCCATCATTTTCTTTGTGACGATAACCGGTATCATCAGTTCTTTTCAAAGTTTTGACCTTGTTTATAACATGACCGAAGGGGGCCCCGGTCATGCTACCACGGTAATTGGATTCTATATCTGGCGACAAGCTTTTGATTATCTCAATATGGGTTATGGTGCTGCATTGGCCAATATTGTTTTTATTGCAATTTTCATATTAACCATCGTCCAATGGATATTGCGTAAGCGATGGGTTTACAGCGAGGAATAGATATGTCATCAAAACTAGCATTTTCACAAAGTAACTCAGTTCAAACAAAGGTCATAAGGACCATTGTGATGACAATTCTCATTGTCAGTTCCATTACTATGCTGATCCCTTTTGCTTGGAGCATATTGACATCATTGAAAAGTGAAGAAAACCTTTTTTCGCATTCTGCTTTTTGGGTTCAATTTCCTCCAGATTTTTCTGCTTACAAAGAAATTTGGGAGAGAATTCCGCTTTTAAAATATGCTGCGAATACACTAAAGGTCGCTGTGGTTGTTACCATTGGACAGCTCTTTACATCTTCTCTGGCGGGTTTCGCATTCGCAAAAATGAAATTTCCTGGCAGAGATAAATTATTTCTTGTATACATCGCGACTATGATGGTACCGGGGGTTGTCCTACTGATTCCGAATTTTGTCGTTATGCGTAATATTGGAGCGATCGATACTCATTGGGCACTGATCCTTTCTGCGATCGGAAGTGCCTACAGTACTTTTCTAATGCGCCAGTTTTTTCTATCTTTCCCATCTGAGTTAGAAGATGCTGCAAAATTGGATGGTTGCAATCCCTTTAAGTTTTACTGGCATATTCTGCTTCCAAATGCAAAACCTATCTTAACTACCCAGGGATTAATGGCATTTCAATTCATCTGGAACGATTTCCAATGGCCGTTGATTGTGCTCAACTCAGAATCCAAACGAACCTTGCAATTGGGATTGTCATATCTGATGAGTGAATATTACACAGATTGGACATTGTTGATGGCGGCTTCGGTATTAACCCTGCTGCCCATCATTATTCTATTTTTTACTGTTCAAAAGAATTTTATTCAAAGTTTTAAACTATCTGGATTGAAAGGATAAATATGTATGGTTTCCCTCTACAACAGAAGCATTCAAATCATCAAGGCAGGTCAATATGAAACGGGGGCTTATATTGCAAGCCCGAACTTTCCAACTTACCATTATTGTTGGTTGCGAGATGGCAGTTTCATCGCGCATGCCATGGATCAAACAGGGGAATTTGCAAGCGCGGAAGCATTTTACCGCTGGGTGGGGCATACTATCCAAAAGCACGGTAATAAAGTAGAGGAAATCAAACAACATTTAGGCTCAGGATTACCCATTGGCAAAGACGATGTGCTGCACACACGCTATACTTTCGATGGCGAAGAAGTGACAATAGACAGCGCTTGGGGAAATTTCCAAATTGATGGGTATGGCACATGGCTGTGGGCATTGGAAGAACATGTCAGACTTAGTGGAAATACTGCTCTCTTGAAAGACTTGATAGAACCCATTCAAATTACTCTGCGTTATCTGGACCTTGTCTGGCAACTGCCGAATTATGATTGCTGGGAAGAACACCCCGAATATCTTCATTTGTATTCCTTGGCAACGGTGTATGCAGGTTTCAATTCCATGGCAAGTTGGCAAGAAAAAGGATTGATCCCTGAAAACGGAATTTTTTTAAGCAAAAAGGCAGCACAAATAAAAGAATTTATATTGAATTATGCTGTCATGGATGGCAAAATGGTGAAACATGTCTGGCCAGCACGCAATGCTGAACCTCCCAAGCCGATTCCTCAAAGCGGGGTGGATGCCAGTTTGGTCGGTATGGCTGTTCCATATAGAGTTTTAGCACTGGATGATTTGTTAGTGAGAAAGACGATTCAAAGCATCGAAACTGATTTGTTGCGACCGGGTGGAGGAGTTTATCGCTATAAAGCAGATGTCTACTACGGGGGAGGTGAGTGGATCCTTTTAACTGCTTGGCTAGGTTGGTATTATGTTCAGATCGGCAAAATAGATAAAGCAAAGAAGCTGATCGCATGGATCGAATCTCAAGCTAGTACGGAAGGGTTTTTGCCCGAGCAGGTCAATGATTTTGCCCTTTCTCCAAAACACTATGAACCATGGTTGAAAAAATGGGGACCCGTAGCTTCTCCGCTACTCTGGTCCCATGCCATGTATATCATTCTTATTAATGAAATAAACAAGTTTAATTGAAATGGAGGACTCCTTGGTAAAAAAAGCCTTTTCCATTCGACATGAACCACTCGGGGAGCAACATCCTTATGAACCTCTCCCTTGGGAACGGAACCCCCGTTTTCCAACATCTGGTGACACTGTGATTCTGGGTGTTGGAACAGATCATGATCATTCGGCAGATTGTGTATGGTGCGAATGGTGGAACGAGAACATTCAAATTCACCATCGTGTAGACAGTGTGAAATGCGGGTCGGATGAAACGTATGATTACTGGCAGATCAGCTTGCCAGCATTCGCTGGTGGGGAAGCGATCCGATATTGTATCTTTGCGCGTAGTGGTGATGAGCTTATTCATTCAGAAGAATTTGGATTTACAGTTATGAAATGGGTGGATATAGAATCCATTCTGTGTATTAAAAAAACTACCAGCGGATCAACTGCATTTCTGCAAACGAGACAACCTAATTTACAAGTCCGTTTGGATATGGATTTATCTGTATCCAATAAAATGAATTTGCGTTTCTCGAAATTGAAAACAGTGATGGAGAATGATGTTCGATCCAACCGAAGGGGGGTTTCTTTAATACAAGGGGACAAGGTCAAAGTCCATTTCTCCGAAGAACCTTTTGGAATTGAAATTTTTTATTCAAACGAACAATTTTCTTTTAAATGCGAAGATCTGCAACTGCTAGTAAACCAGGATGATGATATAGAACGTTACCGATTTGAATTTTATAGTTCCACTGATGAGGCATTCTATGGATTCGGAGAACGTTTCAACGCGCTTGACCAACGCGGAAATCGATTGATCAATCGAGTTTTCGCAAAATATACACGTCAGGGTACTCGTTCATATATCCCCGTACCTTTCTTTATTTCTTCCCGGGCTTATGGATTCTGGCTACACTCTGATAGATGGGCAGAGTTTGATCTGGATGCCAGCAAAAATGAGCGTTGGATACTGTTGTGCGAAGCAGAGGAACAAGATTCAGCCCTAGAACTGACTTTCTTTTACCATAAAGATCCTCTTGAAATTGTACGGGCATTCACCGACTTGACTGGAAAACCTGTCCTACCACCTCCCTGGACTTTTGGATTATGGATGAGCAGCAATGACTGGAACAGCCAGGCAGAAATTCTTCAGCAGCTAGAATTGTCCAAACAGCATCAAATTCTATCTACTGTGCTGGTCATTGAAGCCTGGAGCGATGAGATCACCTTTTATATATGGAATAATGCACAGTATGAACTGAAATCTTCAAACCAGGCTTACCAATTCCCAGATTTTCGTTTTCCAGAAGATGGGTATTGGCCAAATCCTAAGGAAATGATCCAAGAGATTCATAGGGCAGGTTCGCATCTTGTGTTGTGGCAGATCCCGGTTCTCAAATTCGGAAATCCTGCAGAACATTTAGATGAAACACAGAAGAAACAGGACCAGGAATATGCCATCTCGCAAAATTATCTGGTACGTCGGTCAGATAATACTCCTCTTCTTATCGAAGAACACATGCCTTGGTTCCCGGGCAGCACCCTCATTGATTTTTCCAATCCAGATGCGGGGCGCTGGTGGTTTGAGAAACATGCTTATTTATTAGATGAAATGGATATAGATGGATTTAAAACAGATGGTGGGGAACACATTTGGGATGTAAATACTGTTTTTTACAATGGATTGAAAGGAAAGACGGGTATCAACTGCTATCCGCTATGGTATGAAAGTGCCTATGCCCGTTTTCTTGAAACCCATAAAAGAGCAACAAGAGGTTCTTTAAACGATCGCGTTCTTTTCAGTCGTGCAGGATACACCGGAATACAAAAATATAGCTGCCACTGGACAGGTGACGAAGAATCTACCTGGGATGCATTTCGAGCAACTATCCGTGCCATGTTGAATGTGGGGCTGAGCGGCGTTTCGTTCATTGGTTGGGATATCGCCGGGTTTGCAGGGGATATTCCCACCAACGAACTGTATTTGCGTGCTACTGCTTTCTCCACGTTCTGTCCGATCATGCAGTTCCATTCGGATAGTAATGCCCAACGCAAGCCCAGTCGTGATCGAACTCCTTGGAACATTGAAGAACGTACCGGTGATCATACCGTGATCCCGACCTTCCGGTTTTTTACTAACCTGCGCATGAATTTGTTGCCATATCTGTTAGCGCAGGCATGGCAATCGAGCCAGACGGGTCTCCCGTTAATGCGGGCGTTTCCGCTTGCTTTCCTGACAGATCCGCAATGCAGAGAGTATCCTTACCAATACATGTTTGGCGATGCATTATTGGTTGCGCCGGTTGTAAAGGAAGGGGAAAAAGAAATCGAAATTTATCTTCCGGAAGGAGAGTGGCAGGATATTTGGGATAGGTCTATCTATCAGGGTCCAAAAGCGCTGAGGATGGATGTCCCGCGCGATCGAATCCCGGTCTTTCAGCGCAAGGGAAGTATTTTACCACTCAATCTAGGAGAAGGAGAATGCCTAGGCAGCTTTGTTGGAAACTCGACGGAAGAATATACGCATCTTGTTTTACGAATTTACCCGGATCGAGATGGGGAAACTCCTCTCTACTCAGGGTTCGATGGTTCAATTCAATACGTGAAATATTCTGTAAGCAGTGAAGAAAAGAAAATAAAAATTGATCTTCCTTCCATCAAGGTGGATCTCCAAATCGAGTTAGTTGGCGTTCATGCAACAGAAGTCGCAAACAATCATGGGTTTCTTGTTCAGAGCAACCTAGACTCAAATAAACAAGAGCTGAACACCTGGATTTACCTGTCTGAAAAGCAGAGCACTTACGTCAAGCTATCTGTATGTTGCGACTTCGATCAGATATGGGTTAAGTATTAATAAAGCGAAATTCCTGTAAATACTAATACATTTAGTAAGGGGAAGATTGACGAGGATTTTCAATTACTGCATTTTCTGAAATCGCAAACATCTTTTTATCGCAATCGATCACTGCCTGAACGCCGTACGGGATCACAAACATGGGGTCAGTGTGCCCGAAATCCATGTGTGTGATGATAGGCAGGTCGACCAACCCTTGTTCATCGTGTATCACCCTCAGAATCGCACGGTCATAACACTCAAAATCTTGGATAGGCACATCTCCGCCGGGTCTACCAAAAAGGATACCGGAGAGCCTATCCAAAATTCCCAAAACTGCATACGTGCGCAGCCCGCGTTCCACTGCAATCGGAGGAGGAGCATCTTCGGAAGTATCCAGGAAAAGGATGGCATCCTGCCAATCGGCAGGCTCCGGCCAGAAAGAAATCCCACGCAGCCAATCCAGTACCTCGAAGCAGCCACCGATCAAGTGTCCGTTGTGGATGCCTTTCCCTTGCAAATACTTCCATCCGCTGCATGGATGGAGTGTGCGCTTACGCGATTGGCTATCTGGATCAGCCCAATCCAAGCGCTGGCTTGTCCATCCTTCGAGATTTGGATTGATCACGCCTATTGACTCTACAGAGAACAGTGTTTTGCGTACAGAATCAATCATATAGGGGAAAAGACCACCGTTTTCTGCAAAACCAGCCATGATGGATGGGCCATAGAAGGAAGTAAGCCCTGCTTTGTAACATGCCAGATGGCTGATGGTGGTATCGGAAAATCCCAAAAAGATCTTGGGATTGGAGCGGATGACCTCTAGATTGAGATAGGGCAGAATACGGATGGAGTCATCTCCACCAATAGTGGAGATAATGGCTTTAATAGATGGATCAGAAAATGCCTGCAGTAGATCCTCTGCCCTGGCTTGAGGGTTACGCTCTAACCAATCTGCATCACACAAGGTGTGGGGCATTTCCACGACCTGCACTCCCAGTGCTGATTCGAGCTGTTTTTTTCCTGCATCATAACGATGCGGAAAAATCCCCGCTCCACCCCAGGAAAGGGAAACCGTGGCAACTTTATCGCCGGGTTGTAATTTGTGTGGTTTGAGCATCTTTAATTATGGTTTGAATAGTGCATTCATTCTACATCGGAAAACAATGCAAGGTAGAAAAAAAGTATTCTTCAAGAAGGAGATGTGATTATCTGAGATATTGTTCTCTTGATTTTCTTCTTCTGTTGGAGCGCCGTAGAATGCGATCTACGGAATACAGGACGGATAATAAGAAAACGCACCAAAAAGCGAAATCAGTTAACGAAAGTCGAATAGTTCCCCACTTTGTCCACTCTCGCAGGATATTTTGCATGGTAGAAGGCATGAAGAGAGAATCTGAATTTATATTAAAGAATGAAAAAATCCACAGGATGGCTTTTCTACCAAAGAACCAGATCAATCCCTGACCAACAATGGGAAACGATAGAACCAAACAGATCAATACCAGTATCATTCCAACGGAAGCGCCCGCGCTGAAGGTTTCAAACGCTGAAAAAGGAAGCTGCAAACAATAATAACCGCTGCCCAGTATTAAAGCAAAAGTCAAGATTCCACTGACCAGCTTTAGGAATCGGTCCCACCCGCGCAGGCTGAGTTGGTCGATATTTACGGTTGCCAGCATTTCCTCTTTTGCTATGGTTTCCAAACTCAATTTTTCTTGAGTTTGGCTGCTCTCGAAAAAAGTATCCTTCCCTTTGCTAAACGCCCGAAATTCCCTCAAGTACTCGGGTTGATCTTTGAAACGGGGAAGAAAATATTTCTTAATTCTATTTCCTCGATGAACAAAAAGAAGAATCGCTGTACGGGATCCGTAAGGGGTTTGAAAATCGATATTCTCAATATCGCTAATTCTGATTTTCTTCGTCTTCCAAAATAATGGAAAAATTAAAGAGGGGGTTCGATGAAAGATCTCGCTATCAGAGAAGGAAACCTGGGTTATTAGTCCTTCCATAAGTGAGTATATAAAAATCCAACCGACCAGATATGCCGGTAAACCTAAAAAAAGGAATGCGATGACGATGGACGCGTCTTCCTCAAGACCGGTTCCGATTAACCCCCACAACAAAACAAAAGGGAATACCCAGCTAATCAAGCCGATAGGGAGGGCGATAATCCACAGCAAAAAACGATCTTTTTTTAAATCGAAATGATAACTGGGTAACTCGGTTTTCATCTTATCCTCTTTGTTCTTATTCAATTATTATAGTGAAAGGATGAGATAAATCAACGTATGGGTATTGGTTGTGAAAAGTTTACGAATAATAGACACTTGGATAAAAAACAGTTCCAAGTTTCTCTAAAAACAATGAATCCTAGGTATCGAAGAAGATAATCGCTTATGAAATAAATTGATATGTGTTCGATGGTTGTTATTAAATTAATTGAAACTATACTACTGATAGATAAAAAGTTTATTGATTGCCAATAGAACTATTTTAGTGGAGGAGGTGGATCGATGAAAAATGCATTCAAATTTTGTGTGAAATCCTATTTTGGAGGATGTATTGGTTGTTTCGGTGCTCTTTCTTTCTTGCTTATATTAGTGCTAGTTTTCGCACTGGTTCTTGGACCTAGCATTATGAATGGAGTATCATCATTTATGCAATCCCTATCTGGAATCTTTGGGCAGGGTATGTCTTTGCCAGGTTTTGGAAGTACAAATACTCCAATTGATATGGAAAATTTACCAGTGGTGGAAGTTTTTCTGACACAAGAGGATAACCCTGACGCTGCGCATATTGAAACATTTCAATCTGATAACTACAAACAGATCCGGTTCTGGGTGCGCGCCCCTGAGGGAACTTCCATGGATTTCACAATATTATTAACCTTACCAGATCAAAGCCAGGTACAGTTTGGCCCAACGTTCCAAACTGATCCTAATGGGAATCCTGTTTCTTGTGGTCAGTTTGGCGATTGGGTACCCCAACCAGGTAAATATAAACTTGAGGCTCAAGTGACCAATGAAAACATCACTGTTGGTGTAATGGAATTTGAGGTCACTGAGTGATTTTTTTACTTTGATTGAATAGGTACGCTTATTTTCACGCTCCATCTGAAATTGTTCTTTTTAAAAAATGCAATGTGGATTGGTTGAAAATAACTAAAATTATTCACTACAATTTTAGGTTGTATTTGATTGTATCCTTTAGGGGAGGAAGACTGCTTTAATGATTTCCCCATTTAAAGCCGCGCTGGCTCCTGGCACAAAATCAAGCAGGGGATATGTGGTGATAAAGTCTTTGACGTTGATCTTTCCATTTTCAATTAAGCTCAAAGCTTTCCTGTGATGGTCAGGGGAGTAAATACTGGTGCCGGAAATTCTTAAACTTCTGTAATGAACCTGGTTATAATCCACCTGAATTACCGACTGATCTTTGGGAAGCCCTGAAAAAACAATGATCTGACCACCATTGCTGCTGACTTCAATGGCTTGATTCTGTACTGAGGGAGCAGCTGTGGCAGTGAAAACAGCATCTACTCCAACCTCCCCTGTAAATGTTTTTATTTCTTTTACAACATCCATGGTGGTCGTGTTGATGGTGTGATCGGGATGAAATATTTGGGCGATCTTCAACCGACTGTCATTGGGATCAATAAGAATAACGTTCTTCACACCCCGATTGCGGATTAATTGTAGAAGCATACAGCCAATTGCCCCGGATCCAAAAATTGCGGCACTGTGGACAGTGCTGAAATCAATCTTTTCCATAGCGTGCAGGCAAGAAGCCAAAGGTTCGGAAATTGCTGCTTGAATGGGATCAAGCGAAGCGGAAATAGGATTGATGACACCATGCAATAATGCATCTGCAGGAATCACCATGAATTCAGCGAATCCGCCTGCCCACGTTTGACCAATTTCACGATAATTTTCGCACAATTCAAATCTCTTCTGACAGCAGTAAATACATTTGCCACAGTAAACAACAGGAGCAATTGCAAATTGCATTCCCACTTTCCAATCATGGCTCACCCGTGGGCCAACCTTAACAATTTCACCACATATTTCATGCCCGATGATGAAGGGGGGAGTTATTTTCCGATGGCCGAATCTCAACGTTCGGAGATCTGAGCCGCACAACCCGCAGGTGGATACTTTTAGTAAAACGTCCTTGGGGGATATTTGTGGTATTGGTATTTTTTCAATACCATAATTTAATGGTCCTTTGAATATGACTGCATTCATCGTTTTCATAATGATGATTTTCTTTATATCATATTTTAGAAAAAGAACTGTACGAACCTCTTGATTTTACCTTTGAAAAGTGCTATAATCTTATGTGAACAAAAGAACAGCAGTGAACATTTGAACAATAATGGCAACAGATCCGATTACCCAGAAACTCATGTATAAGATTGCTCGAGCTTATTACGAGGATAATCTGACTCATCAAGAAATTGGTGCGCGCTTTGGTTTGTCTCGAATTAAAGTGGGTCGTTTATTGGAAAAAGCCAGAAAAGAAAAGCTTGTACAGATCACAATTCTTGAGCCAAAGATCGACTCTGATATTGAACTGGAAAACGCGATAGAGAAAAAATACCATGTGGATGAGGTAATTCTTGTTTCAGCGCATAGTGATCATCAACGTACATTAAGAGCAATTGGGCAAGCCACGGCTGACTTTTTAGACCGAATTATTGTAGGTGATGAGGTCATTGGCTTAACATGGGGTGGCACACTGTTGGCGGTTGTGGATGCGCTGCATAGTAATAATTGGCCATCTATGAAAGTTGTTCAATTATTAGGCGGACTTGGTTCTTCGGAAGCTGATATGTATGCGGCTGATCTTACAATTCGAATGGCACAGTCTTTTGGTGCAAAAGCCAGATTACTTTCCGCTCCGGGAATCGTTCAAACCAAGGAAATATGTGATGCCTTACTGCAAGATCAGCAAATTATAGAGACATTGGAATTGGGCTGTAATGCAGATATTGGTCTGATTGGGCTTGGACGTCCAACTTCAAGTTCTCCGGTAATAAAAGCAGGCATTCTGACACCGAGAGAATTAGCGCAATTGGAAGAACAGGGTGCAGTTGGTGATATGGGCTTGCGCTTTATGAATGCAAAAGGCGAAGCAATTAGAAATGAGATCAATGACCGAATTATTGGCTTGGATTTTGAACAGTATAAAAAAATAAAAAAACTTGTTGGTATTGCTGCTGGGCCGGAAAAATTTGAAGTAGTTAAAGCATCTCTTATTGGTAATCTCCTTAGCGTTTTAATAACAGATTCTGATATTGGTAAAAGATTGATTGAATAATTTAAACATTGATATGGAGTTAAATTCGATGAATCTTGGTTCAACTCTGATAATTGGTTTCGTGATTGCTTGGATTATTCAATTTGGGATGACCTTTTTTCAAATGAGAAGGTTCAACAAACGTTTAATGGAATTGAGGAAGTTGGGTACTACTGCTGTTGGAATGTCGGGTTCCATGTATAAACGACGAACTTATGGAGTCCTGGTAATTGATAAAAATGAAAAAATTCTACATGCTGAGCAATTCTCAGGGTGGACAGTCTTTGCCAGTCTTAAACCGGTAAAAGAACTGGAAGGATTGGCTACTGCAGATGTTATGAATGAATCGATAGAATTGCCCGTATCGAAAAAGACACGCAACGCTTTTCAAAATGCAGTTCAACAAATCGAAAATGCGAAGAAAAAAGCGGATGAGCAGCAAGCTCAGACAAAAAATGAGCAAATCCCAGAAAACTTATCAGGGGATCTGAAAAATTAAGATGGGAAGGAGGTGTGATATAAGGTAAAAATTTTTAAAAAGATTGTAATAAGAAGATTAATAATGAAAAAAATGGAGGTATATCACAATGGAAGGATTAGCAAAATTTGCTGAGGGTTTTATCGGTGTATTCCAAGCAGGTGGAACACAATTTGTCGGCTTGGTCACTGGAATTGTCCCTCTATTAATCGTGCTTATGACGGCGGTCAACGCTTTAATTGCATTGATCGGTCCTGAAAAGGTTGAAAAACTTGGTGAGGTAGCAGCTCGCCCTGGAATTCTCTATTATCCGTTACGGTATATGATTTTACCGTTCGTAGCTGTTTTCTTCTTCACCAACCCAATGGCATATACCATGGGACGTTTCTTACCGGAACGCTATAAACCAGCTTTCTATGATGCGGCAGTCAGCTATGTTCACCCACCCCTGGGACTTTTCCCGCATATCAATCCGGGTGAATATTTCGTATGGGCAGGCATTGCTGCCGGCATCACCACACTTGGCTTACCCTTGGGTGACCTGGCGATCCGCTATTTACTGGTTGGTCTGGTTGTGATCTTGATCCGCGGTATTGTAACCGAAGGCATCACGAAGATCATGATGGGCCGCAAGGCTGCAGAAAAGAAATAGGAGAGAACAATGGCTAAATTCCTTGAAAAAATTGGACGTGGAGTTGGAAAAGTTGTTGGGCTGTTCTTTCAGGCAGGCCGCGATTCCATCGACCAGGTAATAAAGAATGTTCTGCCGTTCATGGCTTTCATTTCCATGATCATCGGTATCATTCTTGCCACCGGCGTAGGAACTTTCCTGGCAAATACGTTGGCACCACTTGCTTCGAACATCGTTGGTTTGATTGTGATGTCCCTGATCATTGGTTTCCCTATCATGTCTCCTCTACTTGGACCAGGCGCAGTGATTGCGCAGATCATTGGTACACTCTTGGGTACTTTGATCGGTCAGGGTTCTATCCCACCCCAGATGGCTCTTCCGGCGTTATTTGCGATCAACCCCCAGGTTGGTTGCGATTTTATCCCTGTTGGTTTGTCGCTGGGCGAAGCTGAACCTGAAACGGTTGAAATTGGAGTTCCTGCAGTATTGTTCTCCCGATTTTTTACCGGTCCCTTGGCTGTTGTCTTGGCATGGTTAGCTAGTTTCGGGCTTTATTCCTAGAGCATTAGGAAAAAAACGAGTGAAGGGGGCAGATCGTAGATCTGCCACCCTTCACCACACACATCTATAATTATAATTGAAATATATGAAATAAAGAGGTTCCGAAACCATGGCAGAAAATAAATTTAGAAAAATCAAGATTAAAGCTGGCCCGAAAGGTTGGGGAGGACCACTCGTTATTGAACCAACTGAGAACAGAAATTTGATTTATTCCGTAACCGGCGGTGGTATCCATCCCCTGGCAGCAAAAATTGCTGAGTTAACAGGCGGAACAACTTTTGATGGTTTTAAATCGAGAGCTCCTTTTGAACAGATAGCAGTATGCATAATTGACTGCGGTGGTACAGCAAGGATTGGTGTTTATCCAATGAAAAAAGTACCCACCGTGGATATTTACCCAACGACCCCTTCTGGTCCGCTATTTCGCTTTATCACTGAAGATATATTTGTTTCAGGTGTGCGGATAGAAGACCTTGAAGTGATCGAGTAATCTGCAAAGGTTCATTAACATTTTTCGAAAATAACTTCCACTTTTGAAAAAAGGGGTGGAGGTTTGTTTTCGATTTTAAAAGGATTGGACCATGATCAAGTTTCAAGGAAAAATTATCTCAATAGGTCCATTGGTTGATGAGTTTAAACAGGCTGGCATTCTGGTATTCTTTGGAAAAAATGCGCCTGAAGAATTGATCGAGTTTTCCGTCATCCATGATGCCAGTGAACTTATTGAGCCGCTTGAGGTTGACGACATTATATTTCTCGGAGAAGAGCAATTTAAAGTGCTGTCTGTTGGAGAAGTAGCCAATACAAACTTGGCAAATTTAGGTCATTTAATTATGAAATTTGATGGTGAAACAGAAGCCCGTCTCCCCGGAGATGTGAATGTTGAATTAAAACCAGTTCCGGATATTAAAGTAGGACTTGAGATAAAGATTGTAAAGAATGAATAAGATGAATTGGAGGATACAGAATGTCCTTTAGACAAATGCTAGAAAAATTTGAAAAAGAGAATAAAAGACCAATTCGTATTGGATTGTTGGGAGCTGGTCAAATGGGGACGGGTTTAATCAGCCAAATTGAAAAAATGCAGGGCATGAAAGTTGTCGCGGTGGCAGATGTGCGAAAAGATCGTGCCTATGAAGCCTATCAAGAAGCTAGTGTTGACAAAAACCTGCTCATTAAAAACGATAGCAATGAGCGCGGGACGTTTTATTTTTGAAAATACG
>CAYLUJ010000049.1:0-6222 GCA_964386805.1 uncultured Pelolinea sp.
CGCCTAAGAAATATTTCGAAATTACCGACAAGGGAAAAGAGCTATTTCAGATATGGTTACATGAACCGGTGAGACATGGAAGGGAAATACGGCAGGTTTTTCTCTCAAAGTTATATTTTGCAAAAAAAGAAGGTGTAAAAGCAGCTCAGCAATTAATACATGATCAAATCAACGAATGTAATCAATGGCTTGTGAATTTTACACAATTACCAGAGGGTGGAGATGAATTTGGAAGCATTGTCAGCTCTTTTCGCTTAACGCAAATGAAGAGTTACGTCACATGGCTGGAAGAATTGGAAAAAGAATAAAGAAAATAATCAAAATCAGATAAAAAGGATTTTGATATTCTTATTATAAATTCAGTTTGATCACTATTTTATCAGGAGATTGAACATGACAGATGTGTGGATAATCACCGGAAAGCAGAATTCCGGAAAAACCGTCATGATACTGGATCTCCTTAAACTTATACAGAATAATGAAATTTCAATTTGTGGATTAGTTTCCCCGGGCGTATACGAAAATAACGAAAGGATTGCCATACAAGTCTTGGATATCGAATCGGGGGAACGAGCAATCCTGGCAGACTTGAAACAGGGATGGACTCCCAATAATCCTGTAAAAAAATGGAAAATGCGCGAAGAGGCCATAGATTGGGGGGATGAACATCTACAGAAGATGGATCCGAAAGGGAAAATCTTCTTCCTGGATGAAATTGGGATTTATGAACTGCTGGATAAAAAAGGATGGCAGACCGGGTTAAAAATCCTTCGTGAAAAAACCTATAAATATGCAGTTATTGCAGTGAGAAAAGAAGTCTTATCTGAAGTTATTAAGATATGCGAAAATGCACAAATTTCAGTCGAAATTATCGATCTGGATGCTCTTGCGAAATCCAAACAGGAAATCACTCAAGCAATTTCCAAAGAATTACTTCAATAACAGTGAAAAATAGAATACCGAGATTGAAAAAGCGGTGGCAACGTTTAGGGATTTTTTATCCCCAGTAATGGGAATTTGCAAAACGGCATCACTGAACTGCCTGATTTCAGGATCAATGCCAAAAATTTCATTGCCCAAGACGATTAAAACCTTATTTGCAAGAGAATCCGCAGTGTAATTCAGCAGGGAAGTAGCTGCTAAAGAAGCTTCGATAGAATAAATTTTGTATCCTTCATCCTTTTTTTTCTGGATGAGAGGTAATGTATTCAATGCATGACTCCATGGAACCCAATCTTCCGCTCCAAGACTGGTCTTTTTGACTTTCAATTGGTCGGGAGTGGGGGTAAAACCACACAGGTAGATGTGTTTTACTGAAAATGCACTGGCTGAACGGAAGATGGATCCAACATTGTAGCTGGAGCGTACATTATCAAGGACACCTTCAAGATGTATATTCGATTTTTTGCTAAATTGCGCATAGCCATTGTCTAGCACATATTCATTCACTAATAACTTCTCGCCGCACAGAGGGCAACAAACCCCGTAGTTTTCCATTTCTGCTGGGAACCGAAAATTACATTGTGAATTAGGACACTGCAAAATCACATATCTAGTCATAGCCCAAAAAATGAATCTTCTTTCGAGTAATAAGTGTATATGATGGATCATAATGAAAATACTGCAATACATGATCGGGTCTACCTGTGGCACCGGGAGCACTGGATAAGGAAATACAGAGAGATGGCTCTTGTTCTTGCACATGTACCGATTTGATCAAAGGTTTGAGATCGTACTGTTTCCCATTATGTTTCGTAAAAATGATGTTTTTTTCTTTTAAAATATTTTCAGCAAGTGTAGTTGCTGTATTTCCAGATAAAAGATCTAGAAAAATAATGGAATAATCTGAAAAATCCACGTATTGTTGTAAAGAACGTGATGAGGGGGCAATTTGCTCAATCTGGTGAATTTCCATCCCGATTGGCAAATAGGGGTTTATCAGGTTTATTTCAAGAAGATTCTCTGGGGTTGGTTCAATCCAGACATCAATAATTTCCCCGTCTCCGCAGAATCCAAGTGGGAGGGGAGATGCCTGTTGAATTTTAGCCTGAGGATGAAATCCCTGTGAATAGGCAAGAGGAATTCCTGCACGGCGAAAAGTTCTTTCCCATATTTTTTGAACATCTAAAATGGAAGTAAAGCGGATTGGAGCATGCTTTGAATAAGTAAGTCGTACTCTTTTTTCAACTGCGTCCATATTATTTCCCTACCAGGCTACGACAAAGAACATCGTAGGAAGTCTGAATTCCACAGGCATGGCAGTTGAACCGGCAGTCGCTGGTCAAAGAACCATCCTTTGATTTCATATATTCTTCCTTGAGATATGTTTTGGATACCCCTGTATCGATAAAATCCCAGGGTAAATTCTCTTCTAGCGGTCTAGGACGATGACTGTAGATAAATGGATCAATCTCTTTTTCAGCAAAAGCAGTTTTCCAGATTTCCAGATTAAGCCGATCCTGCCAGGCATCAAATCTCGCTCCTTTTTGCCAGGCAGCATAAATCACATCTGCAATGTTTTCATCCCCACGTGATAGCCATCCTTCCAATAACGAAGCTTCCATGGATGGAAAACTGAGGAGGATGCCTGTATTTTTGAAACCATCACGCAGCAACTTGTGTTTCTGTGTAATGTTATCTATGGAATCCATGGCTACCCATTGAAAAGGTGTGTGGCACTTGGGGATAAATGTATTGATGCTGACCGAGATCCTGGCTCTTCCACCGACAAATTTCTTTCCAACTGCTTTTACTTTGCGGCATAGATCGATTATACGGAGTACATCATCTAGAGTTTCACCTGGAAGGCCGATTAAAAAGTAGAGTTTGAGAGAAGTCCACCCCTTTTGAAAGATGAGCGATGCCGTCTCCAATAGATTCTCATCTGAAATTGGTTTATTAATAGAACGGCGCATTGGTTCAGTGGCAGATTCGGGTGCCAGTGTGAAATTACCCTTGCGCTGGTCAATTACTTGCATTAATTCTTCAGAAAATGATTCTATTCTCAAAGATGGCAAAGAAAGATTAACGTTTAGCCCTTTAAATTCCCTCGTGATATTGAAAACAAGGTCCTGCACCGTTGAATAATCGCTGATACTAAGTGAAAGCAAAGAAATCTCATCATATCCGGTTTTTTTGATTGCCATGCGTAAAGATTCAAGGATCTCCTGCAGCGGACGTTCTCGCACTGGACGGGTGATAAAACCTGCCTGACAGAAGCGACAACCATGCGAACAGCCGCGCATTACTTCAATGGCAATGCGATTGTGAGTTGTCTCGATATTCGGCACCAGTAATTTCTCCGGAGCAGGTGGCAATTTGGTGACCATATTCTTTCTGATAGGTTTTGTGGCTGCATTATTGGAAACCGAAAAGAATTTTTGCACATCATACAGAGCTGGAACGTATACACCCTCAAGAAGACTGATCTTTTCGAGGATTTTCTCTCTAGAGAAGCCTTCTTTGATAGTTCGGAGGATCTGCAAGAAGATATTTTCACCATCACCGATGACAAACGCATCCATGAATGCGTTCATAGGTGTGGGATTAAATGTGGCATGGCCACCAGCGATAACCAAAGGGTCGGAATTTGCACGGTCTTTCCGTAAAATGGGGGTGCCAGACAGGTCAAGGAGATTTAATGCATTGGTATATAGTGTTTCATAAGGGAGAGAAATACCAAGAACATCAAAATCATGAACAGAATGTTTGGATTCTAAGGAAAATAAAGGGATTTTTAAATTGCGCATAGCCAATTCCATATCATCCCATACGGAAAAACATCTCTCTGCCAATAAATCTGATTCATTGTTGATCTGATCGTAGAGAATATTTAATCCCAAATTAGAAAAACCGATCTCATATACGTCGGGAAAAGCCAAGACAGTCTTTACAGAGATAGATGCCCAATCTTTAATGATCTGATTGTATTCACCACCGGTGTAACGACCCGGTTTTTCAATATTGAAGAGGGTTCTATCCAGAAATAGTTCAATTTCATGAGGAGTAATTTGATTGTTTTTATTCAATTAAAAAAGTCCTTTATTCAGACCACCATCGACAACCAACATGATCCCATTGACGTAAGAAGCTGCTGGTGATACCAAAAAAGCTACCACACGGGCGAATTCTTCTGGTTTACCAATTCTCCGCAGAGGCGATTCCATAGCTTGTTTACGGTATTCATCCTCAATGGAGGACTGATTTGCGGTTGCCCGGGTCTGCATTAGGTTCTGAACACGTTCGGTATCCGTCCAGCCGGGAAGAATGGAATTAACTCGAATACCCAAGGGTCCAAACTCATTGGCCAATGATTTTGTAAGACCAACGGTAGCTGCTCGTATTGAATTGGAAAGGATCATATTCGGCATAGGCTGTTTAACAGCAGCCGAAGTGACTGTGAGAATGCTGGGCGTTTGTGATTTCAACAAAAGTGGCTTAGCGGTTTGTATCAAACGCACATGGCTTAAAAGGGTGGTATTAATTGCCTTTTCCCAATCTTCTATTGAAAAATCATCGATGGAACCAGCAGGAGGACCACCCGCATTGGTAATCAGAATATCCAATCCATCAAAATGGTATTGAATTTCTTTCATGAGATGAATGGGAAAATCGGGATTGGATACATCTCCGGCAACTGCAAAAACACGGGAATTGGGGATTTTATCCAATTCCTGTTTTGCGTCAGATAGAGTATGTTCATTTCGCCCGTTGATAATAACGATGGCGCCTTCCAGAACAAGCTGTCTGGCGGTAGCAAATCCCAGCCCTTTGCTGGATGCAGTTACCACAGCTATCTTATCTTTTAGAAAGAGATCCATAAATTACCTACCATATTTCAATTTTTGATTCCAGGAATTGAATATCCCGAAAATAAGATTCCATGTGAGTATAAATTTCCATCAAGCTGCTTTCTAAAAATCGTCGTTCATTTCCTATCATTGCGCATGCCAATAAACTTTGATCCCAGCTTTCTAACAGATCAATCTCAGCCGCGGTGACATTGAATTTCTTATGCAAATAGCTCAATAATGGTTTGATTTGGCTGCGTTTTGATTTAAGCGACCTGGAATTATAAAGCAATACTTGAAAGGTCAAAATACCTACATACATTTGACGAAATTATAGTCTTAGAAATAGATTAATAGTAAGATTGTCTCCTGAGAGGTAATCAAATTGAATGAAAAGGTACATTGAAACTTACGACCAAGCTTTGGATTTTATTTATTCAAAGATCGATTTCAGTTTTACCAAGCAACAAAGATATTCAGAAGAAGTATTTAATTTGGATCGCATGCGTACATTCATGCGACTGTTAGGCGATCCTCAAAAAACATATAAAACAGTTCATGTTGCCGGAACAAAAGGAAAAGGTTCCATTTCAGCAATGATCGCATCTGTGCTCAACGTATCGGGATATCGGACTGGATTCTATTCTTCTCCTCACATGACCGATTACACGGAAAGAATTCAGGTAAATTCAGAACCGATCCCACCAGATGAGTTTGTGCGAATCATCAATCAGATCTACCCTATCATTCAAGAAATTAATGGCTTGACCACCTTTGAAATTACCACTGCAGTGGCATTTCAGTATTTTAAAGACCTGCAGATCGATTTGGGTGTTATTGAAGTAGGTTTGGGCGGCAGGTTGGATGCCACCAATATCATCGATCCTGAAGTATCTGTCATTGCGTCTATCTCTTTAGATCATATGGGGATTCTGGGAAATACTCTGGAGGCAATTGCAGGTGAAAAAGGTGGGATCATAAAAACGAATATTCCGGTGGTACTGTCTCCTCAAAGAGCATCTGTGATCACTGTTTTTGAACAACTTGCACAGGAGAAGAAGGCTCAACTTATAAAAACTGGTGAGATTATGGAATTTACTGATAGAAAAAGTGATCTGATGAATCAAGAATTCAATATCGTCTATCCGTTAAGCATTCTCAATGATAAAAAATCACCATTAAAAAAAACAATCCAACTGAGCATTCCACTTTTAGGGAAACACCAAATGGAAAATGCCGGCACAGCCTTCTGTGCATTAAAAGTATTACAAGAAAAAGGATATGCAATACCAGATCAATCTATTCAAAAGGGTTTTCAAACGGTATATTGGCCAGGGCGATTTGAGTTTCTGCGAAAAAAACCATACTTGATTATCGATGCTGCTCACAATAATGAATCTTCACAGCGGCTGGTCGAGACGGTTCAAGAATT
>CAYLUJ010000049.1:6232-10569 GCA_964386805.1 uncultured Pelolinea sp.
ATGCTGGGTAATTTTTCAAAAATTGCGCGATTAATAATCCTTACCAAATCAACCCATCCACGAGCAGCGGATCCTGAAATCATCCATCAAAGTCTTCATACACTTTCATGCGATACAATTATCATTGAAGATATTCAAAAAGCGTTGGAATATGCGCTGGAACAGAACCAGAAGGAAGATATAATCCTTGCAAGTGGAAGCGTCTTCATCGCCGCTGCAATCAGGGAGCTATGGTTTGATAAGTATGCGGAGAAAAATATTCAATGACTACTTCTGATAATAATGATCATATTTCAGCTGTGCTTTTACAAAGATCAGATGAATTGAATGAAATTCCAAATCTATCCCCGGATGGAAATGGTTTTATTCATTCAAAAGCTTTAGTACTAAAAGATTTCATTATTTTCCCTAAAATGATCTCCCCGATTTTTGTCACCGAAATGAACGATATTCAGGTAATCTTGAACGTTCTGGAAACAAAATCCACTTTAATTGGATTGATCAAGAAAAAAGAAGATGATAGTTTTTTTGAAATCGGTGTTGAATTTGCCATCGGGAAATTAATCGATCTGGGAGAAGGAAATTATTCAGCCTTAATTCAAGGAAGAAGAAGGGTAACCGTTAACGAAGCTATTGAGACCGAATCTGGTTTTGAGGTTAAAGCTGCTCCGATTCTGGAAAACCGGGATTACGACAAAACAACCAAGGCGCTCTGTAAAATTACAATGGATCTGTTTACGCAATGTGTACAGTTAGACCGCAGTCTACCTGAAGACATCGGCGTTTACGTTATGAGCATTTCAGAAATCGACTGGCAGGCTGATGTCATTGCTTCCGCCATATCTTTGCCCCTCGAAAAACGCATAAAAATTTTGCAGATAGTCGATATTCAGGAGCGGCTTCAATTCATCAATTCCTGTTTAGCGCAGGAATTGGATGTATTACGAATTGAAGATGATCTGCAAAATAAAGTGCAGCGTGAAGTGGATAAAAATCAACGCGAATTTTATTTACGCGAGCAGATAAAGGCGATTCAATTGGAATTGGGCGAACGGGATATATGGGAACAAGAGATCATTGAATACCAGCAGAAGATTGGAAAAATGGTGTTTCCCGACGAAGTAAGAAAAACCGCTAACAAAGAATTGAGCCGATTAAAAGAGGGACCATCGTTCTCTCCGGAAATGGGCATTATCCGCAATTATCTAGATTGGATCATCGATCTGCCATGGACCGAACAAACCGAAGATAATCTTGATATCAATCATGCCATTACGATCCTCGAAGCAAACCACTTTGGTTTGGAAAAAGCGAAAGACCGAATAGTAGAGTATCTGGCTGTTGAAAATCTGGGGAAGGGAGAGACAAAACAACCTATTCTTTGTTTTGTAGGTCCTCCTGGAACGGGAAAAACCTCTCTTGGTCAATCTATTGCTCAATCGCTGGGACGAAAATTTGCACGTCTGAGTCTGGGTGGAATCAGGGATGAAGCAGAAATTCGCGGACACCGCCGAACATATATTGGAGCGCTGCCGGGTAGAGTAATTCAAACCATGCGCCGAACTGGCACGATCAATCCGGTTTTTATGCTGGATGAAGTCGATAAAATTGGGAATGATTTTCGTGGTGATCCAGCTGCAGCACTTCTGGAAGTGCTGGATCGCGAACAGAATTATGCCTTTTCTGATCATTATTTGGAAATGCCTTATGACCTTTCTAAAATAATGTTTATTACAACCGCAAATTCAACAGATTCGATTCCATCGGCTCTGTTGGACCGCATGGAAATCATTGAATTTCCTGGTTATATCGAAGAAGAAAAGATAGAAATCGCAAAACAGTTCTTGATACCACGTCAGTTGGAAGAAAATGGTTTGAAAGATATCACTATCAATTTGCCTGATAAAACCGTAAGCAAGATAATCAGAGATTTTACCTATGAAGCTGGTGTGCGCAATTTGGAAAGAGAGATCGGTAAAGTATTTCGAAAAATCGCCCGCCAGTATACTGAAATGCATACGGTACCATCACTTGTAACCGAGGAAATGGTGGATGTGTTTCTTGGACCCCCAAAATATTTCTTTTTTGAGGCTGGAAATGAGGATGAAGCTGGAACCGCCATGGCAATTGCCTGGACGGAAAATGGGGGTGAGATTATGCCTGTCGAAGTTCTCATTACAGATGGGAAAGGTACCTTGCAGATCACCGGACAGGTGGGAAATGTGATGCAGGAGTCAGCACAGGCGGCTTTATCGTATTTGAAATCGAAAAGTGCTACTTTCAAATTGAAGAAGCTTGATTTCGAAAAGATCGATATTCATATTCATATTCCTGAAGGTGCTATCCCTAAAGATGGACCCAGCGCAGGAGTTACCATTGCCACAGCTCTTATCTCGGCATTAACAAAACGCAAGGTGTACAAGGATATTGGTATGACCGGGGAGATCACGCTGAGAGGGAATGTATTACCAGTCGGCGGAATACGAGAAAAGATTACAGCAGCTCGCCGTGCAGGCATCAAACGCGTTATCATCCCATGGAAAAATGAAAAAGATCTTGTGGATATACCAAAATCAGCGTTGAAGGATTTGGAAATACTTAAAGTAGATCACTTAGATGAGGTGCTGGAAATATCCTTGTACCCTTCGACCAATTGAGATTTAGCTTTTTCATCCGATGGAATGGATTCACCCTCCAGTGCGTTGATCCCATTGGTGACCTGATTCAATATCTTCGCTAACTCATTTCGAAGTTCTTTTAATGTCTCGATAGCATATTCATCCGCATCGCGTTTCATCATATTGCTTTGTTCCTCAGCTCTTTTGATGAGTTGATCAGCTTTCATTCGGGCAGCTTCCACAATTCCATCTCGCTCCACCATTTCAACACTTTTTTCACGAGCCAAATTTATAGTGCGAGTTGCTTCTTCCTGAGCTTGGGCAAGGATGCGGTCTTTCTGATTGATGATCTGTTGGGATTGCTTGATTTCTTCGGGAACAGCCAGGCGCATTTGATCAATCAAATCAATCAAGCGATCTTCCTTGATCATGACTTCACTGGTAAGCCAAAAGGATTTGCTTTCATTGAAAAGTTCTTCCAATTGATCGATCAAATGTAGAATATCCATGTTTTATCCTTTGTATCTAATCGCGTAATGAAGATGAATACCCATGGCGTTTTTCAATATCAATTTTGTTTAATTTTACATCTAATGCGGTGATCACGTGCGGCGGTACCATGCTGCTTACATCGCCATCCAGAGATGCGATTTCACGAACGGTTGAGGACGATAGAAAAGTATGCTTTTCGCTAGTGATAAAAGCAACTACATCTATGTCGGGTGCAAGGCGATTGTTAGCCAGCGCCATACGAAATTCATATTCAAAATCTGAAAATACACGCAATCCACGAACGATAACAGTCGCTCCGACTTTCTTACAAAGGTCGACTGTGAGTGAGCTGTAACCAATCACTTCTACATTGGATTCTTGGAAGCTGCGTTTCACCAGATCAATGCGTTCTTCGGGTGAAAAGAGGAGAGATTTCAGGGGACGATCATACACTGCAATATATAGAGTGCTAAATAATTTTGCCGCGCGCAGTGCAATATCAATATGACCGTAATGAATGGGATCAAATGTTCCTGGAAAGATGGCTTTTGTCATGCTTTAACTCAATTCTCCATTGCTTGCATTCCATAAATTCTCTAATTCAAAGCGGAGTGCACTGTTTTCAACATTTGTGAGTTCAGGGTCACGTTCAATCAATGCCTGTGCCTGATTTCTTGCTCTTGTTATTAGCTTTATATCAGATATATTTGCTAATTTCAATCCCCTATATCCAGATTGGCGAGTTCCAAAGAAATCACCAGGACCGCGAGTTTTTAAATCAAATTCTGCCAGTTCAAAACCATCATTGGTTTCAGTCATCTTGCGTAGCCGATCGTTTTCAAACTTCATATCTTCTTCAGGTATCAGGTAACAATATGATTCTGTATTTCCACGCCCAACACGACCGCGCAGTTGATGAAGCTGTGCTAACCCAAAGCGGTTAGCTCCTTCAATAAGGATAATGGTGGCATTCGGGATATCCATTCCCACTTCAATAACAGTGGTGGATGCAAGAATATCTAATCTTCGACTGCGGAATTTCTGTAAAATGGCATCTTTTTCTTCCTGTTTGAGCCTGCCATGCAGTAAACCAATTTTGTATTGGGGGAAAACTTTCTCGACCAGTTCTTCATATCCGGGAATGACAGCCGGAGTGAACGTTTCTTGATCGTCGTTCTCAATTTGTGGATAGATAATAAAAGCTTGATGACCAGCTTCGATCTGAAA
>CAYLUJ010000049.1:10579-15879 GCA_964386805.1 uncultured Pelolinea sp.
TTTTCATACGCAATCGCTTTTTGCTGGGGATGAAGGAGATACGTTTTCACTGGAATACGACCACTGGGCATGTCGGTCAAGGTAGAGATATCCAGATCGCCATAAATTGTTAAATTAAGCGAACGAGGGATGGGTGTAGCTGACATGATCAGAATATGCGGATTTTCTCCTTTTGAACGCAGCGCAGCTCTTTGTGCTACGCCAAAACGATGCTGTTCGTCAATTACCACCATTTGAAGAGCATCGAATGTGATGGGATCTTCCAGAAGGGCATGGGTTCCGATGACAAGTTTTACTACACCAGAAGATAAATCCTGCCTGATCTGTTCTTTTTGTTTTTCCGAAGTATCACCGATCAGCAGGGTAATTTCATTGTCTTCAAGGACTTGATCACGGAGAAGCATCGTGCGGACGGTTTCAAAATGTTGCTGTGCCAAAATCGCAGTTGGTGCCAGAAATGCCGCTTGTTTTCCGCAACGCATGACTATTTCCATCGCGAAGCGTGCGATCACGGTTTTCCCCGAACCTACATCACCCTGCAACAATCGGTTCATTTGAATGCCGGATTGTAGATCAGCCTGAATTCCAGCCAGGGCTTTTTGCTGTGAGGTTGTCAGACGAAAAGGTAGATTCTGGATTTCTTTGTTCAGAATTGCTTGATCGATTTGATACGATCCGGCAGCATTAGCCTGCCATTCGCGTTTTTGTCTGATAACTCCCAACTGCATAAAGAGCAGCTCATCGAAGGAAAGTCTTTCTCTGGCTTTTTCCAGTTCTGTTTGAGAAGCAGGAAAATGGATCGATTGAATTGCCTGGTTGAGAGAACAAAGCTGTTCTGCCTTAAGAATCGAGGTTGGAAGGTAATCCTTGATCTTTTCTGTCCAGTAATTGATCGCCTGATAAATTCTTTCCCGCAGCCATTTTTGTTGTATTCCGGCTGTCAGCGGATAGACCGGGACAATACGGTTGGTATGCAAATGTTCAGCATTAATCGGTTCCCATTCCGGATTATTCAAACACAACCTACCAAGATAGGTATCCACTTTTCCAGATGCTACGATTTGCGTACCGATATTCAAACGATTAGTAAGCCAGGGTTGGTTGAACCAGGTAATCCAAAGATTACCGGTGCCATCACCAATGATGGATTCGATGATTTGCATGCGGTTATTTCTGGTTTTTCGTTTTTGAATGGACTGCACTGCGCCGCTGATGGTTACCTCGTCACCGGGTTGAAGATTTCGAATAGGAGTAAGGTGGGAATAATCATTATACCGACGGGGATAGTAGTGGAGCAGATCATAAATTGTGCGTAGATTGAGTTTTTCCATTTTCTGTGCATTCTTATCCCCAATACCTTGAATGACAGTAAGAGGTGCAAAAACAGCTTTCGGTTGGTAAGAGGTAGCCTGAAGAGTGGGTCGGATTATTGGGGGATGATTCTCTTCCAGTTCTTGCTGCTGGTTTTTTATAATATTAAGAGTTGAACGAATTATTTGTTTGCGAGTTTCAAGGTCACCGGTTGCATAATCATCAAATAAGATCACGATTTGTTTGACGGCAGTTTCATCTGCACCAGCTTGCAATGCACGTTCTTGCCATGCGGGTATCATGTTTTCAATACCGCCGATAATGGCTTTGTTATTAAAGCCCTTTTTGATTTCCAGTTTTAGATACTTGGAAAGTTCAAAGAAAGAAGCATGCATAAAGTTATTTTACTCTAAGGATTTCTGCATGCTTCAAAAAATATGTTATTCAATAGCAATGATGAATTGATAAAAAGGTTGTCCGCCCTCGTGCAATTCCAATTCCAAATCCGGGAAGTTGTTCTTGATATGGTCCATAACCCCATCCACTTGTTCTTTGGTTACATTATTACCGTAGAGAATGGTGAGATGTTCTTTTTCGTTCAGATCAATTGCCGCCAGAAGATTATCACAGGCTTTTTCCAATGAATCTGCTGAACCGACCAGATTGTCGTTTAATAGCGAGATCACTTCTCCGGTTTTAACATCAATTCCATTGATTGTAATGGAGCGGGTTGCGGTTGTAATCTCACCAGAGTCGACATCTTTCATGATCTCATTCATACTCTCGACCACAGCATCTAAATCTCCATCCGGATCGATCATCAGGGAAGCGGTTAACCCTTCAGGGATGCTGCGTGTTGGTACAACACGTACTTTTTTATCAGTCATAGAACTGGCGGATTGGGCAGCCAGATGAATATTCTTATTATTTGGCAAGATGATGATCTTGTCGGTTGGAAGATCTTTGAATGCGTCTACAATTTCTTCCGTGCTCGGATTCATGGTTTGCCCGCCCTGAATGACGGCTGCCAAACCCAAACTGTAGAATATGCGAGTAATCCCATCTCCGGGTGAGACTGCTATGACACCAATTTGACCCTCTTGCAACTGAGGAGGTTTGATCAGGGGAGCAGTAGATTTCGCTTCTTTTTGCTCTTTCATCTGTTCCATCAGATTTTCGATATAGACTTTCTTGATCGTTCCAAAGCCCATCACAAGGTCAATCGGATCATATTTTTTCTCTTTTGGAACATGGATATGCATACGGTAAAGGTCTTCACCTTCGCCAACTTGAATGGAGGTACCGACTTTTTCCAATGCTTCATAGAAAGAAGGAAGATTGAAACTTACCTCAGGTTCGAAATCAACAACGACTTCGAAATCTTGACCGGCTTCGATCGATTCATTTAATTCTTTACTTTCCATTTGCTCGAGCGAAAGAGCAACGGCTTTTTCTTCTGCAACGTCAATGGATTCGCCTTTGATATATCGAAGAATTCCTTCAAGTATGATGAATAAACCTTTTCCGCCTGAATCGACAACGCCGGCTTGTTTTAAAATGGGTAAGAGTTCGGGAGTATTTTTTACGGATGCATCTGCTGCAGTGATGATTTCTTCAAGAATTTTAAATAGATCATTTGTGTTTTGACGAGATTTATCAGATGCGCGGGCAATATCTTTGATAACGGTGAGAATGGTCCCTTCTACAGGGCGAACAACACCTTTATAAGCGGTATTGCGGCTTTCTGCCAGCGCAGACACTAGAAGATCAGCATCAAGATTTTCCTTTTCATCTAGAGCTCTGGCAAAACCACGCAGGATCTGTGACAAGATCACACCGGAATTTCCACGGGCGCCCATCAAAGCTCCATGTGCAAATTTCTTTGCGATGGAACCGGCATTTGTATCCGTCTCACTTTCGATTTCAGCATAGGCGGTTTTTAGTGTCAAAAACATATTGGTACCGGTATCACCATCGGGAACAGGAAAAACATTCAAGGAATTCACCAACGGTTGATTGGTTTTTAACCAGATTAAACCTGCATTGAAATACTTTTTTAAATCCTGCCCGTTTATCGTGGTACATGACAAACTGACATTCTTATCCACTTTCAGTGGGGTTGACTCGACATGCGGCATATAAACCTCAAAGATGATTTCTTATTAATCGGGATCGCTGACTCTTAACCCACGTACATGGATATTAACATCCTGGACTGAAATTCCGGTTGTTTTCTCGATCTGGAACTTTACATTACTAGCTACGCTGTTTGCAACGGAAGAAATTCTTGTTCCATATTCAATGACGAGAAACATATCAACAGAGATGGAGTTATTTTCATTGTAATGAATAACAACACCGGAAGTGGGGTCTTTCTGAAAGAGTTTCGTGATCCCTCTAGCCATGCCTTCATAAGCCAGCCCTACCACACCATATGATTCCAAAGCAGCTTGGAAAGCAATGACGGCAATCGCATGATAAGATATATAAATATTGCCTAGTTGGTTTTCTATTACATTCATAATTTAATGGTACTTTCTTTCATACCTTGTATATAGAACAAAAAAACTTGCCGATAGTTACGGATTATGGTAAACTATCACCTCGTTATTTTACTTTGATTTTATGAGATTGGCTAATCATTGAAAGGGATTGAAAATGGCAAAATGTGAAATTTGTGGAAAAACAACCACTTTTGGGCATAGCCGCAGTTTTTCCCAACGTGCAACAAATCGTAAATTTAGACCAAATTTACAAAAAACAACCATCATGGAAAATGGAAAAGCGGTTAAAAGAACGCTCTGCACAAAATGTTTGAAAACACTGGTAAAAGATAAATAAAAGATACACAATTCGATTATAAAAGAAACACCTGAAAATGAACTGCACCCCAAAAGTTGGGCACGAAACCAACAGAAAGGGTGCTTTTTTATTAAATATAAAAATAAAGCGTTTTGGTACAAACAATCCTGGCTTCAGAAACCTTTTAGATTGCATGTTTTCCCTGTTTATTAGATTTATATATGAATATTAATTTTCTACTTGGCAAAGATGGTTCGACGTAGTATAGTTCGACGCCGTACTAATCCACGAAGAGAGAATATGAATAAACCTCACAGGTATCTATCTGAAGAAGAAAAAAATAAAGTGCGAAAAATGAAGCAATATTTTGAAAAGCATTTAAAGAAACTGGCAGGTGAGAAAGCCATGCAAGGATTTGAGCTCAGTGGTTTGATCCGTAGGATTGGGAATATGTATGATGCCATCCTCAACTCTAATTATGGTAAATCAGAACTATCTGGTCCGCGTTTGGCGATTTTGATGCATTTATACATTAATAGCGAAATCGAAAACAGTGAAGGGATCACTCCGACAAACTTAAGCCATTTTCAAAATGTTAGAAAAAACACGATCAGTTCTCTCATAAATGGATTAGAGAATCAAGGACTGCTTCAGCGTGAAAATGATCCAGTCGATCGCCGAATTTTTCGGTTAAAAATCACAGATGCAGGGCGTATGGTTGTTAAACAATTGGTCCCACAACAAATGGAATATATGGACAGCATGTCATCTGAATTGTCGGACGAAGAAAAAGATCAATTAATTGTTTTATTGCGGAAACTCCTGCACTCTCTGCAAATTAATTCTGTGCAGATGCGGGATCATGCACAAAGTGAATTATGGAAATGATAATCCACCCTTTGGTAACTGTAATTGGATGAAATGGAATTTGAAAGGAACTATTCAAACTTATGGCACGGCTAGCTAGATATCTAAAACCTTATCTTCTCCTAATTCTTATTGCGATCGGGATGTTATATGGTCAAGCAATGGCTGATCTTGCTTTGCCAGACTATATGTCAGACATCATTAATGTGGGTATACAACAGGGTGGTGTAACCAATGCAGTACCGGTGGCGATCAGGCGAAGTGAGATGGATAAAATTAACGTCTTTCTGTCTTCCGATGAAAAATCTGCTGTGATGGCA
>CAYLUJ010000050.1:0-6480 GCA_964386805.1 uncultured Pelolinea sp.
ACCACTATGCCAGATGGTATGAAAAGTGAGATAGCTCAAGGTGGAATGAATGTATCGGGTGGGCAGAAACAGCGTCTTGCGATCGCGCGTGCTTTGGTAAAAGCACCTCCCATCTATATTTTTGATGATAGTTTTTCTGCCGTAGATTACAAAACCGACTCTGCTTTGCGTAAGGCTTTGAAAAAAGACACCGGTTCCAGCACCGTGTTGATCGTTGCACAGCGTATTTCAACAATAAAAAATGCTGAACAAATTGTAGTTTTGGATGAAGGACGCGTGGTCGGCAAGGGGACTCACCAAGAATTGATGAAATCCTGTCAGACTTATCAAGAAATTGCCTTATCGCAGTTGGACAAGGAGGAATTGGCATGAGTTTACCACAATCAAATCAAACACAAGATCGATCAACGCGTCGAGGTCCTCTCAGCAGTAGCCCAATGGGTGGACATGGACCTGGTGGAGGAATGATGCGTGGAGGGGAAAAAGCGCGGGATTTTAAAGGCACCATGAGTAAACTGATCGAATACTTGGCAGAATACAAAACCAAGATCATTTTGGTATTACTGGCTGCCAGCACTTCGACGATATTTTCCATTCTTAGCCCCAAGATTTTAGGAAAAGCCACCACGAAATTGTATGAAGGAGTGATTGCACAGATAGCAGGCACCGGTATCGGTATCGATTTTACGTACATTGGTCAGATCATACTTTTGTTGATCGGACTGTATCTATTATCCGCATTGCTCAGTTATACCCAGGGCTGGATCATGACCGACATCTCCATGAAAATGACCTATCGTTTTCGAAAAGAAATTTCGGCAAAGATCAATCGAATGCCATTGCGTTATTTTGACAGCACCACACATGGTGAGGTTTTGTCGCGGATCACGAATGATGTCGATACAGTCAGCCAAACCTTGAATCAAAGCTTGACGCAGATCGTATCTTCCGTAGTTACCATGATCGGTGTGCTGGTGATGATGTTCTCGATCAGTTGGCTTTTAACCCTGGTGACATTCATCATCTTACCTTTATCTGCCCTTTTCATCAGTGTTGTTGTGAAGAATTCGCAGAAATATTTCAAACAACAACAGGAATATCTGGGGCATGTGAATGGGCATGTTGAAGAAATGTACGGTAGCCATGTGGTCATGAAAGCTTTCAATGGTGAACAAAAGAGTGTTGAAAAGTTTGATCAATCCAATAATGTTTTATACAGGGCTGCCTGGAAATCACAATTTTTATCCGGCCTAATGATGCCTATCATGACATTTATTGGGAACCTGGGTTATGTGGTCGTATGTATTTTGGGTGGCTATCTTGCTGTTCGAAATACTATTACCGTAGGGGATATCCAGGCTTTTATTCAGTATGTACGTTCATTTACGCAACCAATTACGCAAATTGCCAATATTTCTAATACTCTGCAGCAAACGGCTGCCGCCGCTGAGCGAGTATTTGAATTTTTAAATGAAGCAGAAGAGACACCTGAAACAACCAAACCGGTAAAACTGGCAACAGTTGCAGGAAATGTAGAATTCAAGGATGTGCATTTTGGATATCTACCAGAGAAAACGATTATTAATGATTTTTGTGCCACAGTAAAATCTGGACAAAAAATAGCGATCGTTGGTCCAACGGGCGCCGGTAAAACAACCATGGTGAAATTATTGATGCGCTTTTATGATATCAACAGCGGGTCTATTCTGGTGGACGGTCATAATATTCAAGACTTCACCCGGCAGGACTTGCGGGAAATGTTCGGCATGGTGCTTCAGGATGCCTGGTTGTATAACACTTCGATCATGGAAAATATCCGTTATGGACGCCTGGATGCTTCAGATGCGGAAGTGATCTCGGCTGCGAAAACAGCCTATGTTGATCATTTCATCCGCACTTTACCCGATGGCTACAATATGATCCTGGATGAAGAAGCATCCAATGTCTCGCAAGGTCAAAAGCAATTATTGACGATTGCTCGTGCAATTCTCGCTGACCCCCGAATCCTTATTCTGGATGAAGCGACAAGCTCTGTGGATACGCGTACCGAAGTATTGATCCAAAAAGCGATGGACAATTTAATGAAAAATCGCACCAGTTTTATCATTGCGCACCGTCTATCTACGATCCGCAATGCAGATTTGATCCTGGTGATGAACAATGGCGATATTGTTGAGCAGGGAACGCACAAAGAACTACTAGCGCGTAATGGATTCTATGCCTCCATGTATAATAGCCAGTTCGAAACTGCAGAAGTATTCTGAAGAAAGATCATTATCAAAACAAGGTTGGCTTTTTAACCAACCTTGTTTAACTATATAAACAGATTTTTTATTTTATTAAATATCTTAATTGCTGGATTGCATCAGAAATTCCAGATTTACTATGGAAAATGGCAGACCCAATGACAAAAGAATCAGCACCAGCTTGGATTATTTCAGGCAGCGTGTTAACATCAATACCTCCATCCACCTGTAGGTAGATATCATGCCTTTGTGCATCAATCATCTTTCTGATTTGCTCGATCTTTGGTAATGCAGTTGGAAGGAATTTCTGCCCACCAAAACCCGGGTCAACGCTCATCACCAATACCAAATCGACCATATCCAGAATAGATTCAATGGCAGTGGGGGGGGTTCCTGGATTCAGGACGATCCCGGCTTTGCAGCCATGATCTTTGATATTGCGAAGTGTACGGTGAATGTGGGCATCTGCTTCGATGTGGACAGAAATCAGATTCACACCCGCTTCTGCGAATGCCGAGATGAAAATGTTTGGGTTGGAGATCATGAGATGAGCGTCCATCGGAAGAGTGGTGATCTGGCGGCAAATTTGAGCAATGGCAGGTCCCATGGAAATATTGGGTACAAAATGACCATCCATGATATCCAAGTGGATCCAATCAATTCCAGCAGATACCGCTTGATCGATCTGATCTTTGAGGTTTGAAAAATCAGCATTCAAAATCGAAGCATTGATGATCTTTTTCACAAATTTTCTCCAATGTTATTTTAATTAATCTTACTACAAGCATATATCTTCGGTTATTGAATACGTTTTGTTTTTTCTTGATCGAAAGAAAGTGCTTCTGGATGTCGTGTAATGAAGTTTCGTTCGATCTTGTTGTGATTTTTCTTTTGATAGGAAAATATAGATTTTTGCAGCTCTGCTGCGTTAGCAAATCTGTCAGAGGGTAATTTGGCGATTGCGCATAGCATTATAGACTCCAACTCCTGAGAAATTGAATCAGACAATAACTGCGGGTGGGGTGGTTCCAGTGTTTGGTGCATCCTTATAAGAATATCCAGATCATCATGGTAGAAGGGGGGGTAGCCGAGTACAAGGATAAACAAAATGATCCCTAACGCGTATACATCCGATGCATAAGTTGGGCTATATCCTTGGGGAAGTTCAGGTGCCAGATAAACCGGTGATCCCCAAATAGTCTTTTGATTCTCTCCAACATATTTTCTATGAGATACCCGCTGGGCAAGACCAAAATCGCTCAAGATCAGATGGTTTTCCTTATCCATTAAGATGTTCTGCGGTTTTAGATCATTATGCAAGATCTTCCGACTGTGTAGATAAGCAACTGAATTTGTGATCTGCAAAAAATATTGGAGTAAATCTTTTTCTGAAAGAATAACCTTATTTGATAAAAATTCCCTGAAGTTTATCCCGCCATAATAGGGCATGACATAATAGGGCAGTTTATCGATCGAACCACTAGAAAGGATCTTTTGAATGCCTGGGTGGTGAAGGGAGCGCAGGATCTTGATCTCCTGCTTGAAATCCTTCATTTCCCCTGCATTTTTGCAGAGCTTAACAACGATTTGATCTTCAGAAGATAGATCTTTGCCGAGAAATAGATATGACATTCCCCCACCATCGATCTTCTTTTCAAGTTTAAATCGATGAGCCAGGATCTTCTTGTGAAAGTCTGTTTCTCTATATTCCAAGTTCATAATAATCAGGTAATATAGTTAATAATATTCTATATATGGAAATAAAAGAATGAGAAAAACAAAATTACCATTCTTGCTGGGGATACTGTTGGGCGTAGGTTTATTTATCCTGGCACTGGTTGTGGTCTTTTCATTTCCAGATACCAAAGAGAATGCTCTGCCGACCGCTGTTCTGAAGATCACTCCTTATCTACCTGCCGTGACTATTTCGTCTGAGAATCAAGCGGAAAATACTGCTTCTGCCCAGGAAAGCACCGCACTCCCCGGAGTATTTGCGACCGGTATGCGAGTACGCGTTTTTAACACCGGCGGGGAGGGTTTAAAGATACACAATGAGTCTAATATAGAATCGGACACCTTGACAATTGCTTCTGAAAACAGCTTATGGATAATAATAGAAGGACCTACCATCAATGAAAGCCGTATCTGGTGGAAAATACAATCACAAGACTCTGTAATGACCGGATGGGCTGTTCAAGATTATTTGGCAGCGGAATACCAGTGAGCCGGAGAAGAGGCAGTTATGGAGATTGATGCAGTAAACGCTTTGGCAGTAAAGATCATCGATAATCTTGAAAAAGTCATTATCGGAAAGCGCGATGCTTTGGAAATGATCGTGCTGGGATTATTTTGCCGCGGACATATTCTTATTGAAGATGTACCTGGTACAGGCAAGACAATGCTTGCCAAAAGCCTGGCTATCAGCCTAGGCGGAAAGTTCAGCCGCATCCAGTTTACCCCTGATATGCTGCCTAGCGATGTGACCGGCATCTCCATGTACAATCAAGCTACCCAGACCTTTGAATTTCGACCCGGACCGGTGGTGGCAGAGATTGTGCTGGCGGATGAGATCAATCGTGCCACTCCCAAGACCCAATCTGCCTTGTTGGAAGCAATGGAAGAAAGACAAATTACAGTGGATGGAAAAACCCATCTACTGCCGGAAGGATTTTTGGTCTTTGCAACACAGAACCCCATTGAATATGAGGGTACATTTCCACTACCCGAAGCGCAATTAGACCGTTTTCTGCTCCGAGTACGCATCGGGTATCCGACATTCATTGATGAAATGCGCATTCTTGAATCGCAAAAATTTTCCCATCCCATTGAGGGGCTTCAAGCCGTATCTGGTGTTTACGAGTTGAAAGAAGCTCAACAAGCAGTAAAGATTGTGCATGTTTCTGAACCGATCAAGAAATATATCGTCAGCATCGCAGAAGCCACCCGTCAGGATAAAGATGTCTATCTGGGTGCTTCCCCGCGCGGCAGCCTTGGTTTATATCGTGCAGGGCAAATGTATGCTGTTTTGCGAAGCAGAGATTACGTAACTCCGGATGATATTAAAAAGGTTGCAGTGAATGTACTGGCTCACCGCATCGTGTTGCATCCCTCTGCACGCATTAAAGATCTCAATAAGGATACGCTTGTTAGTGAGATAGTAAGTAGGGTTGAAGTACCTGTGCACGTTTAAGCATGAAAATCAAACCACGTTTTTATGTTCTTCTTCTGGGAATCGCTGGATTTCTAACAGTATGGATCATTTTTAAAGATGATCTTTTCCTAACTTTATGGATTCTAATTTCCCTGCTTACTATTGCCAGTTATGTTTCTGCGAGAATTTCCCTAAAAGGGATCATTCTGCAGAGGACTTCCCGCTTTCAAAAAATGAACGTTGGTAATTATTTTGAGGATCATTTTGATATTGAAAATAAACATCCAATCTGGAAACAATGGCTGGAAATACGCGATTATTCTGGGATATCGGGGAACCCCGAAGAAGCCCGCATCCTAACGGATATCGAAGCGAAAAAGATCCGCACTTTCAATACTTATACTTTCCTTCGAAAACGTGGTGAATTTACCCTTGGACCCTTGCAATTAATTTCCAGTGATTTCTTCGGCTTTTTTGAGTTTTCGGAGTGGCTGGAAAACAACAAAAAGTTGGTGGTTCTACCGCGTATTATCGAGCTTAAGCAGTTTACCCAACTGCCGGCTTATCTCAGCGGAGGAAAAGAACTGAAAGTGTCTTCGCCGGAGACTACTCCTTTTGCTGCCGGAGTGCGCGAATATTTCCCAGGGGATTCCTTGCGCCGTATTCACTGGCCGACCACCGCTCGTAAGAACAAACTCATGGTAAAAGAGTTCGACCGTGATCCGCAGATGAATACCTGGATCATGATTGACTGTGCAATAGACAATCATTTCGAATCCCTACAGGTTGATACTGCTATCAATCATCCCTCCGATTACTGGAGTGTACGCCAGCAGACTCGCTATGAACTGCCATGCAGTACCTTTGAATATGGAGTGACTGCTGCCGCGTCAATTACTAAATATTTCATTGAGCATAATTTTGGAGTGGGGTTGATTACTTCCAGCAAACAGAAACAGATCCTGGTATCCGACCATGGTTACCGCCAGCTCGGAAGAGCGCTGGATACCCTGGCTTCGATCCAAGCGGATGGGGATATTCCATTTGGTGTATTCGTTGGTGAATATATAAAACAGATCAACC
>CAYLUJ010000050.1:6490-15295 GCA_964386805.1 uncultured Pelolinea sp.
GCGGTAGCACGATCATTTTTATATCTACGCTTCAAAATGAAGAGATGATCAGCATTATTGATCTGGCACTCGCGCGCGGATTGGAACCGGTCTATGTTTGGATTCAAAAAACATCTTTCCTCGCTGAACATAAAGAAACCGAAGGGAAAGGTACTATTGGGGAGGAGTTGACAATGCGTGCTGTGCCGGTTTATCCAATTCAATATGGATCAGATATAAAAGAATGCCTTGAAAATGGGAACATTTCCCAAGAGCAAGGCATTCAAATTGATTAAAATCCTGGATTATTGAATATCCAGTGTCATGGCTTTTTTCAGTATCTGTTTGACATCTTCTACAGGGATGAATTGAATGCTTTTTCTAACCTCTTCGGGCAGTTCATCCAAATCACCCTTATTCTCTTTTGGCAGGAAGATGATCTTTAACCCGGCACGATGAGCAGCCAGCATCTTTTCTTTGATACCACCGACCGGCAGAACTTGACCGCGCAGGGTGATCTCACCGGTCATACCCACATCCGGGCGGATCGGTTTCTGAGTGAGTAAAGAGATCAGGGCAGTGGTCATGGTAACGCCGGCAGAAGGACCATCTTTGGGAGTGGCACCCGCTGGAATATGCAGGTGAATATCCGTCTTTTCAAAGAAATTGGGATCAATGTCATATTCCGCAGCATGCGCACGTACATAAGAGAGAGCAGCTTGAGCTGATTCTCCCATGACGTCCCCGATCGAGCCAGTGATCTTGAATTGTTGGCTGCCCGGCATGCGGGTAGCTTCGATAAAGAGAATATCTCCTCCGGTGGGGGTCCATGCCAGCCCGGTTGCCACGCCCGGAATGGAAGTGCGCTTCATGATCTCTTCACTGGGTTTGAAGATAGGGCGCCCCAGCATATCATGCACATTTTTTACAGTGACATCTTTGACCAGCCGTTTCTTTTCAAATTTACGCGTAACGATCTTGCGCAAAACTCCACCGATATTGCGTTCCAAACTACGCACACCTGATTCGCGTGTGTACTCGCGGATAATGGTGAAGATAGCTTCATCTTCAAAAGAAATCTCTTTTTGTAGAAGTCCGTTTTCTTTCAATTGGCGCGGGATCAGATAGCTTTTTGCAATCTGTAGTTTTTCATTTTCAGTGTAACCGGAAATCTGGATGATCTCCATGCGATCCAGCAGCGGGGCAGGGATGGTCTCGATCTGGTTGGCTGTGGTGATGAACATGACCTGTGAAAGATCAAATGCAACTTCCATATAATTATCACGAAATTCTGAATTTTGTTCCGGGTCCAGCACTTCCAGCAGTGCGGAAGAAGGATCGCCGTGAAAATCAGAAGCCAATTTGTCAATTTCATCCAGCATAAAGACCGGGTTGCGCGATTCGATACGGCGCAGTGATTGGATGACCCTGCCAGGCATGGCGCCAATATATGTGCGGCGGTGCCCGCGGATCTCGGCTTCATCGCGCATACCACCCAAAGAAGCGCGGATGAATTCGCGCCCCATGGCGGCAGCGATCGATTTTCCAAGAGAGGTTTTACCAACTCCGGGAGGTCCAACAAAGCACAAAATGACCCCTTCGCGTTCCTGGCGAATGGAATCGTGATATTCCTCGCTGGTAAGCTCGTCTTTGCGCTGCAAGCGCAGTTTCCGTACTGCCAGATATTCAAGGATGCGTTTTTTGACATCATCCAGACCGTAATGATCTTTATCCAAAATGGTTTTGGCATGTTTAATATCCAGGTCGTCTTCATTTGTTTTAGACCAGGGTAGTGAAACCAGCCAATCCAGATAGGTGCGGATGACACCGTATTCCGCAGCAGCCGTAGGAAGACCAGCAAGGCGTTCCAATTCACGCCTTGCCATTTTTTCAGCTTCTTCGCTCATTCCGGCTTTATTAATCTTTTCACGGAACTCACTTACTTCGGCTTCCTGCTCATCTGATTCGCCCAGCTCTTTCTGAATGGCTTTTAATTGCTCACGCAGGTAATATTCGCGTTGAACCTTTTCGATCTCCTCACGTGCTTCGTTCTGGATCTTCCTGCCCAGATTGAGCACTTCGCTTTCGCGGGTGAGAATCCCCACCAGCTTGCGCAGTTTTTCAGTTGTGGAATCCAACTCCAGGATCTCTTCGGCATCTTCCACTTCCATGCGCTGTAAGTTGGCGATATTGTAGACGGTTTGCAGAGGATCCTGCAGGGCATTGATCGAAACCACGATCTCGGCTGGGATGGAAGGCACCAGTTCTGCGATCTGACCAAATTGATCGCGCACATTGCGCGCCAGCGCTTCGATCTTCAATCCATTCTCCACTTTTTCAGGAGCGGGAGCAATGAGAGCTTTTAAATATGGTTGGGTTTCTGTGTATTTTTTTATTTTGAAACGAGTGGAACCTTGCACCAGCAGTCGAATAGTACCATCTGTGGCACGGAATAGACGATGGATGACTGCCAATGTACCATACTGGTACAGCTGGTCTGGTTCCGGTTCATCAATGCTGGGTTCTTTGGAAGCAACGAGCCCAACCAGGCGATCTGATTTCATCACTTCATCCACAAGACGGATAGAACGCGCTTGCCCAATGGTAAGTGGCACAGCAGTTTGCGGGTAAACCACCAAACCGCGCAGAGGCAGAATGGGAACTTCCTCAGGAAATTCGTCCTTTGTTTTTCTATCGATCAGCTTATTTTCTACTTCGATCAGGTCTTCATCGTTCGCGAGATCTTCCATGTTCATTGCCAGCACCATTTCGTTAAAATCTCTTTCTTCATCAGCAAACAGTTCGATAATTTCCATTAGGTTTGTTTTCCAGCGAGAAGCGGGCATTTGTTTAGTTCACCTTTATTTGTTTTATTTTTGCCTTGGGCATTGAAACGTGCAAGAATCCGTTTTCATAGACTGCCGTAATACTTTCTTCGTCAATGGGAGTGGGTATTTCTACAGAAGAAGAGAAATCACCACTGGGGATTTCCATTTGATGGAAAGCGCAGTTGGGGTAGCTTTCCCAGCGTGTGCCATCAATGGTAAGAACACTGCCACTGATGTTGATGGTGAAATCAGCCACGTTCATACCGGCAATTTCCATACGCACCACATACGCTTCGTCTGTTTCGATCAAGTCCGTAGGAGGGCGCCAAACATGCGGTTTGGAGGTTAGATGCCAGTGTGTAATGCGGGTTGTGAATTGGACGGGGTCATTATCATCAAATGGATGCGACCCCGAAGGGGATAATTGAATTTGTACTCTGTCCATGTTTCACCTTAATTGATTGATAGTCCTATTTTGCCTTGATTCAATTATAAGGGATATAAGAGTTGTGTTAAACCCCCTTGAATTTAAAGCGATAATGCGGAGACAACCAATATGGATTTGTTGCTCCGCATTATCTCTCAGAGAGAAGAAGAGGAGCTTATGCAATTTCTTTCGATTGCTTTTTTCCAAATAAACTGGCAATCGGGTTAATAATCAAGCGTTTGACCACCACTGCGTACCATTTCCACTGTAAGAGCAGGTGCAGACCGAGGATATAGATCGCATAATGTGTGATCTGTTTATGAACCATTTCTATTTCTCGACCGGCGTGCCTGACTTGGATGCCAAGAGAAGGAAGCAGAGTGTGCGACATTAGCAAGCCGGTGATGATGATGACGAACAGGCTGGCGCATAATGCAATATTCACAACCAGGCGCAGGATGGATATGAACTCAGGTTTCTTGAAGGTCTTTTTGAAATATCCAACGATCATTTTCCAATGCAGTATCAGATGGACCAGGATGGAAACACCGATCGCAACCCCCAGAATTTCATGCAGCGATTTGCCGGTGGAGCGCATATTATTCAAGAGAATAAAAGAAACCAGAAGGAAAGCGTCAATCAGCAAATGGATGATCAATTTTCCTGCTGTCGATTTTTTTGTATTTTCTTTGTTGTCCATTTTATATCCTTTGTAAAAATAATTTTCATGATTTCTGCCAGCGAGTGGGGAACCGCAAGGTCCCCCACTGCGCGGTTTTCAAATAGGAGGAGACTATCTGAGGTACTGCGCTTCCGGGCTGGCCTGGGATATTCCCAGAACATTGTGGAGTTCGATGCGTTCAATGTCAAAATTCTAGTTGAAAGAGATTTTGTTTGAATGAGGCGAAGGAATGAGAATGGATAAATTAAAGGATGAAATTTATTATTACAATCTCATCCTTTAGAATTACTAAAATACCAAATCGAGGATTACAAAAAACTTAAGGTGTATTCATAAAAAAAATATCACCTAAAAAAGGTTCATATTTTATTAAAATATTAGTATCATCAGAACGAATAATGAATGGTAGATTGCCAGAAATAGTTGTACCACCATAAAAGCCCGTATCTTCTAATAAACCATCAACGCCAGTGATTAACCATTCAGTGTCATATACAATTCCAAGTGCACCAACCGCTTTAAAATTAAAAAGGCTTAAAGAGCATTCTTCATTTGAAGATTTCATGCATGTAATTTGCAGATTAATAAATAAATATTCTTGGCCATCCTCTGGTTCGGTATTAAACATATTTCCTGAAGAAACAATATAATCAGCCGGTCTTGTTGAACCTGTAATGATAAAACTCATATTGTCAGATAAGACTTGAGCTCCAACAGGTGCAGGATTATCTCTGGATGTTCCTAATTGTATTGTCGGTGATGCTTGAATTTTATTTTCTGCACCCTGTGTGTTTACTTTGACATCTGAACCACCCCCACATGCAATAATGAAGATCATCAATGTACACACAATAAAAATCTGAAAAATGCGTTTCTTCATTTTCCACCTCTATATCTTCAATTTACATAATATATTAATAATTTCCATAATACAATTATCAAACTGAAAACAATTTAATTATTTTCTTCGGAGGGATATATGCAGGAAGAAATCACTTCAGCAGGGGAATTGCTAACTTATGATGGTAAATTGACAAAGGTTGGGTGGGCGAGAACACAGAATCTGGACTGCAACCTGGAGAATGCCCATTTCTATGCCCTGAAAGCTCTCCAACGCTTCCGCATCAAGCGTTGGGACTACTATGCGGTCTTTACTCCCCAACGCTTTTTCTCAGCCACAGTGGCTGATCTGGGCTATGCTGGCAATGTTTTCGTATACACACTGGATTTTGAGACGAAAGAACTGCATGAGGAAGGACTGGTGATACCTTTTGGCAAGAATATCCAGCTTCCACGCAACAGCATGGAAGGGGAGACTTTCTTTAAAAATGAAAAAGCCAGCTTGCAGTTCACGGTGGATGGCAAGACTCGCCATATCAGTGTGGATTGGCCAGCCTTTCATGACGACAGAGGCATTTCGGTTGACTTGACGCTGCAGGAATTGAAAGAGCATGAATCCATGAACATCGTCATCCCGATCGGGAAGAAGCGTTTTTATTACAATCGCAAGATCAACTGCATGTCCGCGCAGGGTGTGATCGCCTACGGGGATGTACGTGAGGTGCTGATTGAAAAGAACAGCATTGCATCGCTGGATTGGGGGCGCGGCGTGTGGGAGTATTCCAGCTACTGGAACTGGGCAAGCGCTTCGGGCTTTCTGCCCAAGGGCGATACCATCGGCTTGAACCTGGGCTGCGGGTTTGGCGATATTTCCAAAGCCACCGAAAATGCGGTGATCTTGAATGGAAAGATCCACAAGCTGGATCAGGTTCCCTTTGTGTACGACAGTTCCGATTATATGAAACCCTGGATCTTCAAAGATAACGAAGGCAGGTTGGACCTAACCTTCACACCCTTTAAGGAGCGTGTAGCAACCACGAAGATGGTCATCATCGATAGTGAAGTGCACCAGATGTTCGGTAGGTACAACGGGTTCTTTATCACAGATGAAGGGAAAAAGGTCGTTATCAAAGACTTGATTGGTTTTGCAGAAGAACACCACGCCAGATGGTAAAAACTGCGCGGGGTGAGTTCGGAATTCATCGAATTATGGAATTTTTTCTAAAAAATTGGAGTATTCATAAAAATCAATTTTTGACTTTTCCGGATCGCTCCAACATGGTAAGCTTGATGCGCAAGTAATCTAGCAAATCTTCTTTCTCGTCGTCTGGCAATTTATCGAACAGATAATTTAATTCTTCGGATTGTGCTGTTTTTTCAGGCACCGGATCAAGGATATTTGCCATTCTAAAAACAACTTCTGGGGGATAATTTAGCGCGCCTGCAATGGCTTTACCAACAGATTTTCCAATCCCTCTTTCCCCTCTAATGATTCTTGAAATAGTCGATTTCTTGATATTCGCCATCTTGGCGAGCTTTGATTGAGACCATTCTCGCTTTTCAAGCTCCTGTAAAAGCCATTCAGAAAATCCATTTTTTGTTTCCATAAGACAACTATATGGTACCAACAGAGCGTAACCCCGTGGGCATCCGTTAAGTATCCTATTGACAACATATCTAGGATGTGCTATTTATTACATCATGATGTTGTCAATAGGCAACATAGAGGATTGAATGCGTGAAATGAAAACGGAAGCGAAACGTCACTGGGAACATGACCTCATGCGTTGGGAGGGGATCGTAACGCTCCCGTATGGGAGGGTATATGGAGTGGGAATTCTGCGAGTATCAAAAGAACAGGCTCTGCAGGATGCTGAGCGATTGAAAAAAGATCTGCAGAATGGACAACCAAATCATCGCCCTACGGCTGAGGAAACCGGCAAGGGTAGAGCCCTATATGGTGAGCCCATGCGACAGACCAAAATCTGGCTACCGGAAACAATGATTACTTGGCTCAATAAACAACCGAGCAGTATGGGCGAAACGATACGCGCACTCATAGAAGGGGCAATGAAAAAATAATTTCCCCTTGTTACTCCTGTTCAACCTTTTTTGGCAGGGAAAAATAACTTTTAGTTAAGTAGTAGGGTGGGTTGGCACAACCCACCAAAAGAATCTATGGAAACAAATATTCTTTCTTTTTCAGCTTTCACAGCCGATACCATCATTATCTCTATCAAAGCCATGCGGATCAGGCGGCAACACCCAAAATCTGCGATAGGGGATTTCATTGCAATCCAGATCAGGGGGAGGAGATGGAATACAAACATCCGGATAAGAAGGATCACAATTGGAGGATGCAGCACTTATACTGGTGGGTATGGGAGTAATTGTAGGATAAACAGTAGGAGTATCTGTAGGAAAAGAAGTAATTGTTGGAGCCAGAGTATTTGTGGGAATCGGTGTGCTGCTCTCTGCTGGTGTTAATTGTGCATAAATGGTTGCTGCAATTTCGGTGCGAAGGTAAATTTCAGCATAGATTGTCGCAGCGATTTCCGTGTGGCTTGGAATTTTAGCGTTCTCATTATCATTTCCAGAACGATGATTGCTGCATAAGGATACAAGAATAAACAAGAAGAATAAAATAATGACTATCAAGAATCTATATTTCTTATTTTCTTTGAGCGAAAAATAGATGGCTCTAATTTGAGTGACAAAATTACCCCATATTTCATTCATATATAGCCTTTAATAAATAGATGATGGGTATGAATTTTGTTTAATGGGTTATGAAGATTGTTGTGATGATAATGGAAAATAAAATGGGAATGATGCAGCCAATACCCCAAAACACTAATTTCATTATAGGATTTTGTAATAAATATTCAAGCGGTTATGCTAAGCTGGTAGGGGAAATTCCCAACCCACCTTACAATTTTATAAAAAGGAACGGTTTCGCAAAAGCAGAAAACCGTTCCTTTATTTTGAATCAATCTATTTATAAGAAGCTGCTGTTTACTCCAGACCTTCTGCGATTTCCAACCATATTGCGGAAGGATAATTGTTGAATCCTCCTACAATATACTCTATTCCGTCTTCAAACCAGATCAAACTCGCGCCGCCATCGCCACCATTTGGAATATCTTTCCATCCCTTATCATCCCAGTAACCCTGTGTCAGGAGGGCGGGTTGTCCATGGACGGTAATTTCATGGTAGATCTCCGGATTTTGCTTGATCAAATCCTCCAGTGAATCTGCACTGCCTTTTACCTGAGAGATATTGATGATCTGATTTCCATCACTGTAATGGAGAATTATCTCCTGTTCATTTCCATTTTGCTGATATTGGGCATAACTGAAATTCATTCCTTCTGGCAGCACCGTTGCAAATTTCAAGGTGAATGGACTGATTTCCTTCACTACCGTTTCCGAAGTGATGTAATCCGGATCAATTTGATCCTTTTTAATCGTTTGGATACCGGTGATGCTTTCAGCCAGACGGACCATTTCCTGCTGGGTTAACCAGTTGTGTGTGGGGCTGATCGATGCTAATTGTCTGGCAAAGATGGTGATGTTCATACCTTCCATCTGAACTTCCAGGACCTGGTTTTGAAAGCTGTTACCGCAAATCTTGCTTCCATCAATACTGCCATAAGCATAAAGTCCTGTTTCATCCAATGCGCCACCAACGGTTGGATTGGAAGTGTGCAAAGCGATTTGATCGGGAAGAAGATTCGAGAAAACCAAATCATTGATGTCAGGTGGAGGAGTTACCACGCTTTCGAGGATGCTGATAGCGGTATCTTGCATGGTATCGGTTTGCTGGTCAACCGGGAATTGATATTCCACGCATATCATTTTTTGATCTGCCAGATAAGTGGCTTGTTTGAATTGAATATTCTTGGGCAGCCATTCCGGTACTTTGATCGAAAAACCGGCTTCTTTTTCAGCTTCAGAAATAGTTTTTGATTCATTTTGTGCTGGATTATTTACAGACAGATCGGCTTTTTCACTAAGGGATTCTGCCAAATGGATCAAGCCAGACTTAT
>CAYLUJ010000051.1:0-12458 GCA_964386805.1 uncultured Pelolinea sp.
TTGTAGGACGTATTGCCGTACTGGAAAATAAAGTCTACAACAAATATCATAATAAAAAACAAGCTTCATTCTATTTATATGACAGTGTAGATGATCAGGAAGTTGCAAACAAACTTTTTGAATGTGCTTTTGATTGGTCGCATAAACGTGGACTGGAATATTTCCTAGGACCAAAAGGCTTTTCTCCATTTGATGGATATGGTTTTGTTGTAGAAGGCTCCGACCATCGCCAAATGATGAATATGATGAACTACAACAAAGAAAACTATCCAAAGTTTATGGAAAACTTGGGATTCACAAAAGTGGTAGATTGGATCTCTTGCTATGCAGAAATCGCAAGATTCAACATGCCTGAAAAAGTGCGTGCAGTGGCAAATAAAGTTCGAGAACAAGGGAAATTTAAAGTTCATCAATTTAAATCTAAATCTGAACTGAAAAAATACGTTCCACTTATCGGGCAAGCCTATAATAAAACTTTCACAAAAAATTGGGAATACTATCCGCTTACTCAAAAAGAAGTCGATTGGGCTTTCAAAGATTTAACATTTGTCGCACTCCCCGATTTAATAAAAATCATTACTTATAAAGAAGAGATCGTTGGGTTCTTGCTGGCATTTCCAGATATCTCGGCTGCATTCCAGCGCCATAATGGTGTACTTACCCCATCTTTAATTCTTGATATTCAGAATGAAGTGAAGAAATCGGATTGGATAGAATTCAATGGAATAGGGGTATTACCGGAATATCAAGGATTCGGTGGCAATGCTCTCCTGTTTGATGAAATTGAAAAAACTGCGAAAAGCCATCATTTTGTGCATGGTGAATTAACCAATATCGCTGAAACCGCAGTGCAAATGAGAAAAGATCTGTTGAACCTTGGAGTAAAACCGTATAAGAATCACAGAATTTTTGGTAAAGGCATTTAGAAGTAATATTTTGAAAAGGAGATGATAGCAATATCATCTCCTTTTTTTCTATTCTTGCGGAACATGCATTAAAATAGGTTCAGGAGATGTCATGAAAAAAAATATTTCATTTGTTATTCTTATTGTAGCTACTGTTTTAATTTTGACTGGTTGTTCCGCGAAAGCTGAGCCGACTGATGCTGTTGTGAATTATCTCAATGCTCTTGTTAATCAAGATTCGGATACTGCTGTTGCATTATCCTGTTCCGATTGGGAAGAGCAAGCCAAACTGGAAACAGATTCCTTTCTATCAGTAGAAGCTGCACTCAACAACGTGCAGTGTCAGACATTAACCTCTGATGATGTGACAGCCGAGGTTTCTTGTACCGGTTCGATCGATATGACATACAACGAAGAAATACGATCAATTGACCTCAGTTTGCGCACCTATACCTTGCAGTATCAAACCAGCGAATGGCTGGTATGCGGTTATAAATAAGAATAATCTTTTCACATGACTGGTAATAAACATACCGAAAACATTTTCGTTTTGCTTCTGGTAGTGATCATCATTGCGTTGTTAATCTTTAGCGTTGATACTTCTCCACTTTGGATCTATCAGGGTTTCTAAATGAGCATACTGCAAATAACCTGCGCCGGATTAGGTAGTCTGCTGTTTCGATTTATTGACAAAGACAGGCATAAAGAAAACGCAATTTTCATTGCGAATGTTTTTTTTCTATTCTTGTTGCAGCCCACTACATCTCTTCGGTCGCTAAATATCATTCTTCCCTGGGGTACTCTTTTATTAATCTTTGCGGTAGGGATAGCGATTTGCGAAAAAATATCCACAAAAGAGTTATTTCAAATATTGATTTTTTCTTTTTTAGGTTTTTTACCTTTTCTCTTATCCGAATTCATTCCAGCATTAAAAATTACTGCTCTGGATAAAAACATTAATCAAGCCATTCTGGGTACCTTTCTACTGGTATCTGGCTGTATCGTGGCTGCCCTCTATTTCTTGAAGAGAAAAGAAAAATATTTAACCTTCTTTTTAGTATTGATCTTGATCATTTTTATCATTTTGAAGCAGCCACAGATCAGCTATCTGGCGAGTAAAGGTTGGCGTGCCCTCTTTCAACAAAATACTGAACTGGCTTCCAATGTAGACATCCGTTGGATTGGCTATTCTTACATTGCATTTCGGATGATCCATGTCATTCGAGAGTATCAAAAGCAAAGATTCCGGGAAATTTCCTTGATCCGTTTTCTAAATTTCTGCTTGTTTTTCCCAACTTTAACCGCCGGACCTATTGCGAAATACGATGATTTTTCTAATCAAATGGATGAACCAGTAAATTCTACCGAGAGTAGTATGGTAGAGGGCGGAAAACGGCTGTTCTTTGGTCTATTTAAAAAATTTGTTCTTGCCGATAGTTTGGCAATTATGGCATTGAGTTCCAGCAATGCAGACCAGATCACTTCCTCCGGATGGATGTGGTTGGCTTTGATACTCTATTCCTTCCAGATCTTTTTTGATTTTAGCGGATATACCGATATCGCAATCGGTTTGGGATTATTTCTTGGAATTCGATTGCCGGAAAACTTTAATAAACCTTATCTCAAGAGTAATTTAGCAAAATTCTGGGATAGCTGGCACATCACCCTTTCCCAATGGATTCGCGCTTATTTTTTCAACCCTGTTAATCGCAGTTTACGCAAATCCAATCTGGCAAAATCACCGAATCTTATTCTATTTATCACGCAGGTTGCCACGATGGCTATCATTGGGTTGTGGCATGGAATAACCTGGACCTTTCTTTTCTGGGGTTTGTGGCATGGAATTGGGTTATTCCTTCAAAATCGCTGGAGCGCTTTTATAAAAAATAAATTTAACAAAATTCGTGAAAACTGTGTTTTGGATAAAATTGTAATTGTGTTATCGACTTTAATAATTACATTCCTATACATAAGCCTGGGTTGGGTATGGTTCTTAAGCCCAACCATACGAGACGCGTGGACAATCTTTTTAAAATTGTTTGGAAGAGGTTTTTAATCAATGCGCGAATCATCCATTCATCCATGGCGATTTTTTTTGAAAACAATCATTATTCTTTTAATAATCAATTTCTTATTCCCCCTGATCAGCTTAATACACTTCCCTGAAATATCCTTCTACAATTCTGTTTTCCCGGGCAGACAGCGCTTACCATTTGGAGAGAATCCCGAGCTTTCATATAATCTCACTTTAAATGATTTGGATGCAATGCTGGCTTCGCATGTGGTGGCTGCATCAGAGTCGGAATATTCCATATTCCTAATTGGCGACTCTTCCATTTGGGGAACTTTGTTGGAAAATGATGCTACGGTCTCGGCAAAACTCCAGAATTATTTTGATTCCACTGCACTCGTAGAAAATGGTTTGGTCAAAGTTTACAATCTAGGATATCCGACATCTTCAGTTTTAAAGGACTTGGTTATCCTCGATCAGGCTTTGGAATACAAACCTGATATGGTTATTTGGTTTGTGACCTTGAACTCTCTGGTAAAAGATTCGTACCAAGAAGCACCCATCGTATTAAATAATCCTGACAAAACCAATGCTGTAATTTCTAAATATAAACTGGATATTCCACTTCTATCTGCACAATCTTATTGGGACAAAACATTTCTGAACCAAAGACGGAATATTTACGATCGCATCCACTTGCAAATGGTAGCACCCATGTGGGCTTCAACCGGGATCGATCAGTACATTCCCGCTGAATACACCCCGGCAGCAAGGGATCTGGAAGCAGATGATTCCTATGAATATATTCAAGGACATTCCATTACTGAAACTGAGCTTGAACTTTCTGTTATTTCAAGTTTCATTGCAGAGAATCCGGATGTACAGGTTCTTGTTGTAAATGAACCAATTTTGATTAGCAGTGGATTGAATAGTGATATCCGCTATGACCTGTATTATCCACGTTGGATTTATGACGAATACAGGGAACTCCTTTCAACAAAATTTGCAGAAATGGAGATAAAATATATCGATTTGTGGGATGCTGTTCCCGAATCAATGTTTACCAACAGCGCTATTCATTATAATGAACAGGGCGTTGATATCATGGCTGAAAAACTATATTCATTCATTATGAAGGATTTCGCAGAGAAACAATGAAACGCAGAATACTCATTATCACGATCTTAAGCGCTTTCCTAGTAGTTAGCTGCTCGAACCAAGATGCGCAAATCTCAGCATCCGAAGCTCCAACTCCGATAGTTATAAAAGTCAGCAGTACACCCGCTTTTACCGAGACAATTGCTGCTACACCTACACTGCAAGCTACGGAAACCCCCGCCTACACAGCCACCCCTGATACCAGAATAGTTCCGGAACAATGGAAGAACTGGCCAGTTACTCCACAAGTTTCAGGGACCGTGCTTGATATTTATAGACATGGGCAGGAATTAGGCAGAAATCCAAATGCTTTTTCGAAAATTGGAGATTGTCAGAACATCAAAGAAGCATTTATGGGCTTTTTTGACAGGCAAAATGTATTTCTTTCTGAAGGGCAACAAGGATTGCAGGAGACCATTGATAATTTCATAGGGTATTTCAATCGGGATGGTTTTGCAGTGCAGGGGGGACTCAATGCACCTTCCAGTTTGAATCCTTTGATGTCTGACCCAACTGCTTGCCAGGCAGATGAAAATCCGTTGCAATGTGAAATACGAAATAATAATCCGGCATTCGCTTTTGTCAGTTTTGAACTGTGGTATAAAGGACGTTCTGCAGAAAATTACGAAAGCTATTTACGACAAGTGTTAGATTATCTGATCTCTGAAGGTGTTGTCCCGATTCTAATCACTAAAGCGGATAACACCGAAGGGGATGATTCCATCAATTACACCATTGCAAAGTTGGCTTATGAATACGACCTTCCGATGGTCAACTGGTGGTATACCGCTCATACCATGCCCAATAATGGGATGGACACAACACGCAATGATAACTTTCATATCTCTTCAGATGCCTGGACGGAGCGCAGTTATGATGCCTTGGAAACGTTGGACAGGATTTGGAAAACGGTGAGAGATATTCAATAAATAGAGAAAAATAATGGACAAAAACACAATCGTTGAACAAATCGGTAAAAAAATCGTTGAAGAAATATTAAAAGAACCCGGAAAAATGATTAAAGCTGATGAACCGATCATCAGTAGCGGATTAATTGATTCTTTTTCACTGGTTGATCTTGCATTAATTGTCGAAGATCTCTATGGCGTTCATATTGATGATGCGGAACTATCTGCTGATACTTTTGACACATTAAATCAACTATCCGATTTAATCTTGAAACGATTGTAAGAATGAAGAATTTTTCTTCTGTATTGTGGGAACACTATAAAAATCAGGGAAACCAGAAAATTCTCTATTTTCAAAGTATCGGAAAACCAGATCTTCCCATTACATACAAAGCATTAATAGAGAATTCTTATTGCTACACAATAGAATTTGTGAAAAAAGGAATAGAACCAGGAGATATTATCATCCTTGTATTGCAACACAGCTTGGATCTGATCTATGCCTATTTCGGGGCAATCCTAGCAGGCGCTGTCCCATCGATGATGCCATTCCTTACGGAAAAATTACTGCCGGAAAAGTACCAGCAGGATTTTCAAGCGCTGCTAAAGATCATAAAACCAAAAGCTATTGTTACCTATCAAGAATTCAAACAAGAAGTATTTGATCAATTCAGCGAAGCATTGCCTGTTGACAATATTTTTCTATGTGAGGATGTTTCTCAAGAAAATAGAACTATAACTGCAAATTTACCCGGTTTTGACCGGAATCCGGATGATATTGTGCTATTACAACATTCTTCAGGAACAACCGGATTGCAGAAAGGCGTAGCTCTTTCGCACCGGGCAGTTTTTCAGCAATTGGATCATTATTCCCAAGCCATCCATCTAGATTCTCAAAAAGATATTATCGTGAGTTGGCTGCCTTTATATCATGATATGGGATTAATCGCTTGCTTTTTAATGCCGATCTTATGCGGCGTACCGCTGGTTATGATGTCACCCTTTGATTGGGTAAAGGCGCCATACCGGCTTTTCACTTCCATCAGCACCTATCAGGGTACATTATGCTGGCTGCCCAACTTTGCCTATAATTTTTGCGCAAAAAAAATTCGTGATACGCAATTGGATGGGGTTGATTTATCCAGTCTGCGAGCTGTGATCAACTGTTCAGAGCCGATGCGCTATGAAAGTCATCAAGCTTTTCTCCAAAAATACCATCCATATGGATTTAAAGAAACTGCACTTGCTGCCAGCTATGCAATGGCTGAAAATGTTTTTGCAGTTACCCAGGGGGGTATCAACATTCCCATAGTGGAAGATCGAATTAATCGTGATATTTTTCAGATGCAGAAAAAAGCCATCCCCGCAAGAGAAGGGGAACCTGAAATAACGATGCTTTCTACCGGGAAACCCATCCCGAATGTGTCTGTTCGAGTTATTGATGATAATGGGAACACATTAGATGAAAGAGAAGTAGGTGAAGTCCTTGTTAAAAGCGATTGTTTATTCGAAGGTTATTATAATCGAGCGGATATCACAGAAAAATCATTTCTGGAGGGATGGTTTAAAACAGGGGATTATGGGTATATTGCGGATGGAGAGTTATATATAACCGGACGAAAGAAGGATTTGATCATTGTGGGTGGAAAAAACATATATCCACAAGACTTGGAGGCAATTGCCATGGAAGTTGAAGGTATCCATCCCGGCAGAGTAGTTGCATTTGGCATATTTAATGAAATATCCGGAACGGAAGATGTAGTCATTGTCGCTGAATCAAATAAAGACGCTGTTGCAGATAAAGAAAGGATCGGGAACGCAATCAAAGAGAAAGTTACACGAAACTCCGCCATTGCATTGCGGCATGTTCTGATCGTTGATGAGAAATGGTTGATAAAGACAAGCAGTGGAAAAATTGCCAGATCGGCAAACAAAGAAAAATATATTAATCTGACTCATTCTTTGGATTAACATAATTTTCATACAACATTCAAATACCTCTATTCCCCTTTTTCTTTGTAGAATATGGATAAATATTTGGTAATCTTCAGATGTAAGACAAATAATCATGAATACTATTCTTGAAAAAATAAAAACCTGGGCTGACCGATTATTTTTGCAAAATAATTCTTTAAAATATATCGGATTAATTATTCTTGTTATTGCATCTATTTTCATCATTAATTTAGTGATCGCGCATTCTTTCATAGGGGGCTCAGATTTCTATGTGAAATGGAGTAGCATAAACTTGTTACGGATAGAACAGACGAATCCGTACAGTAGCCAAGCATTTCAAAAGGTTTCTGAAACAGCCGAAGATACAATATTTTTCCCCTTGTCAGAAAATAATATATTTACCAACCCAGTTTATAGTCTCTTCCTTTACTACCCATTGAGTTTGATCAATAATTTTGAAGTTTCCAGAGCTGTATGGATGACCTGCTTGTGCGTGTTATTCATTCTTGCATTACACAGGCAGGACATTTTTGCCGAGAAAATAAGAATTAGAAAAACAGAGATATTTCTATCCATCTTTGCATTGCTTAACATATTTTCACTGATCTCGATTCTGTCCGGAGATTTAATCATTATTGCCTTTGCTTTGATCCTTTTAGCATTTCAACAATTTCAAAAAGGAAAAGTTGAGCTGGCGGGAATATTATGCGGACTTGCTACACTAAACCCGGGATTCGCGTTAGCTGGTATGATGATTCTTGCTATATTTAGTTTCAGGGAAAGAAAAGGTGGGTTCATCATCTGGTTCCTGATCACCACCGGATTACTTTGTTTTTCCGGGTTTTTACTTCAAGATAATTGGATGCTTCAATTTTTACAAAGCAATATCAAATTTATCCAAAATACGATATCGGACCTGAATTTAGGATTGGAAAATCCAAACCAGATAGTGAAAATTACTATCCCGTTCATATTAATTGTGATTGAATGGGTACGCTCGTTGAATAGACTGGATCAACCAGAAAAAATAAGTTGGCTTTTTAACTTCACGCTGGCACTTATCGCATTAAGTTTTAGCTCTTTCGTGCCGAGTTTCTATATTCTTTTCATCCCAGCCTGGTTTCAGATATTCTCGGAATGGGAAAAGCGTGATAATCCGAATGCTAAACGAATTGGTTTTATTAATCTGGGTATTTATATAGGGTTGACAATAATCATGCTGATCTTGAATCGTGGAGTACTGGTTAGACAAAATCAATTCCCCGGGACTCTGTTATGGCTTGCCGGATTTCACCTTATTTTGAATATGTACTGGATTCGCGGGTGGTTATATCAAGATACCATGAGGAATTACATAAAAACGGAATGACATTTGTGCAATTTATGCTATACTTGCTCCGGTTAATCTCAAACTGAAACATTGGAGGAAGTATGGCGAAAACAATTGGGATTCTTACCGGGGGAGGTGATGTACCAGGATTAAATCCGGCGATGAAAATGGTCGTTTTGAACGCAATTGAAGAGGGATATAAAGTATATGGTATTCGACGTGGTTGGATGGGATTATTAAATTATGATCTAGATGAACCAGCGACACATGAATACTATGTCAACGAATTAGATGAAATTGATGTCCGCAAAATTGATCGTAACGGTGGTACATTTCTGCACACCTCGCGTACGAACCCTCAGTTAGTGAAAGAAAAAGATGTACCTGATTTTCTGAAAGACTCTTCGAACGGAAAGAACCTTGGAAACGGTACTTACGATTTTACCAGCCATGTATTACGGATCCTCGACCATCTCAACATTGATGTTCTGGTAACCATTGGCGGAGATGACACGTTGAGCTATTCATCGAGATTGACAAAAGAAGGTTTCCCGACGGTTGGTATTCCAAAAACCATGGATAATGATGTGTACGGTACCGATTATTGCATCGGTTTTTCAACTGCAATAACGCGCAGTATTGAAATGATCACGAACATGCGTACTTCCCTTGGGTCTCATGAACGTATCGGTGTGATCGAACTTTTTGGTCGAAATTCCGGAGAAACAAGTCTGGTCAGTGCTTATTTATCTCACGTAGATCGTGCAATTATTTCTGAAGTTCCGTTTGACATGGAAAAGTTAGCGAAATTATTGGTTGAAGATAAACAACGCAGCCCTTCCAATTATTCCATTATGACAGTCTCTGAAGGTGCCACAATTCAGGACGGAGAAATTATAGAACGGGGGGATACAGACGCTTATGGACATAGAAAATTGGGAGGAATTGGTGACATTATTGCAGAAGAGATCAAACGAATAACCGGTCAAAATACCATGTATCAGAAACTAGGATATCTGATGCGCTCTGGACCACCAGATTCACTAGATCGGATGGTTGCGATGTGTTTTGGAACTTTGGCTTTCCAATTAATAAAGAAGAATGATATGGGGAAAATGGTTGCCCTGCGAGATGGAAAATATACAACATTCCCATTAGACCAGGTAACATCTGGAAAACGGGTGGTTGATGTTCAAGCGTATTACGATAAAGAGAACTACAAACCACGTGTAAAAAATGTCATGGGGCTTCCCATGTTTCTTTCATAAACCTTTCTAACAACAGGGCGGGTATTATCCCGCCCTGTCATCATCCTATGGATAATTCATTTTACAACCGCCCCGATACTTTTACAGTAATTCCACGTGTACTTGCATTTATTGAGCATAATGATGAAGTCTTGATGATTGAGCGATCCAAGAAAGATGCATTTGCTTATCAAAAACTAAATGGAATTGGCGGGCATATTGAAAAAGGGGAAGATCCGCTCACAGCTGTCAGACGAGAAGTAAAAGAAGAATCGGGATTAGAGATCACGAAATTCAATCTCCATGCCGTTATTTTCATTGATGTGGAAAAGGAGAAGGGTGTGTGCGTCTTTGTTTTTTCAGCACTTTATACAGGGGGCGAATTGCAATCATCCAGCGAAGGAAAACTGGTATGGGTCAAGAAAAATGATCTACCCAATCAAAATATTGTCAAAGATGTACCTCTTATATTGGATCTGATCGAAGAATCAAAGAAAGATGGAAAAATAAAATATTTGCAGCATCAATACACCGGTCAAGAACTAACCACTACTCGCATCGACTAATTTATTCCTGAAAAATAATAAAAGAGTGCTGCCATAAGTTCGCGAATCAAATATCTCTAGATTGGTAAGAGAGATTTCTTTCTCTTCAATGGGATGGATCTGCACGATCACCCAACCATCCTCGCTTAATAAATCCGATTGTTGGTCAACTGCAAGCAATGCTTTTTCCCATAATCCCTTATATTGAGGAGGTGCAATAAATATGTATTCAAAACCTTTTTGCGGTGATCGTTGAAGAAAATTGAAAGCATCACCAAAAACCAGATGCGCTTTTGCAGAGACTTTGCAGAACTCTAGATTCTGCTGGAGAATTTGATATGCTATGCGATTCTTCTCGATAAACACTGCTGAAGAAGCACCCCGGCTGAGGGCTTCAATTCCAACACTGCCAGTTCCTCCGAACAAGTCAAGGAATTTAGAGCCATGGATATCCGCGCCAATAATATTGAACAGCGCTTCTTTTACACGATCCGTGATCGGTCTGGTGGAATCACCGGGGACAGATTTTAAGCGCAATCCTTTAGCTGAGCCGGAAATAATCCTTGGGGAGGACATATATTAATTCCAGTCTATTTAATTCCCTTGTAAGTCCAGAGACGATTTGCAAAATAATTCCAAAATAAAACGACAATAATGGCAATTCCCAGTGCTAGATTATGCCCAAGAGTTACTGGAGTTGTGAAAGAAGCAGATCCAAGCAATGTGCTTGAATATTGAATGAGAGAATCTTCAAGTGCAGCAAATAGTGGAGTACGAATGATGAGACCAATCACACTGATAATGCTGAATTTTACCAATTGTGTGCCGAGAGGTTTTTCCTTTGATTCGGGGTAAGTCCACAAGCGATTCCAAATGAAATTATTAATAACTGCCAGAGAAAATGAACAAACACTGGCAACAACAGAATCCAAATGAAAGACGCTAATACCTAAATTGAAAATGGCAAAATCAACAACAGTACCGCTAATACCTACTAGAGCAAACTTAACGAAACGTTTTGATTGAGAATCTTTCAAAATCCCTCCTAGGGCATGCGTTGTTGGAAATAGGGGATTGTTTTCTTCAGCCCGGAAATGAGATCGACGGTAGGTGACCAATTCAATAGATTTTTTGCGCGTGTAATATCAGGCTGGCGTCGGTCAGGGTCTTTACCGGCGACTTTATTATGTAAGAACACCACCCCGGATGGATTATCAAACAAATCATTAATGGTTAATGCTAAATCTTTGATCGAAATCTCTTGTGGATTTCCAATATTGATCGGTTCATGTTCTTCCGAATACAGTAATTTAACAATGCCATCAACCAGATCATCGACATAGCAAAAACTGCGGGTCTGTTCACCGTCTCCATAGATAGTAAGCGGTTCTTTTTTCAATGCCTGTAAGAGGAAATTAGGTACCGCGCGTCCATCATCTAGCCGCATTCTGGGTCCATAAGTATTAAAAATACGTACAATGCCGGTATTGATATTGTGATAACGGTGATATGCCATGGTGAGTGCTTCTGCAAAACGCTTTGCCTCATCATAAACAGAACGTAGACCGATCGGATCGACATTTCCCCAATAGGATTCTTTTTGAGGGTGTTCTACCGGGTCACCATAGATCTCACTGGTTGAGGCAAGAATGTAGCGGGCGTTGTTTGCCCGTGCTACTCCGAGCGTATTGTGGGTACCCAATGCGCCGGCTTTCATGGTTTGAATGGGGAGGTTGGGAAAACCATAGGGGGATTCAGGATTAGGACTGGCAGGAGAGGCGAAGTGAAGAACTGCATCCACTTTTTCAGGAACGATAATATAGTTCGCCACATCATGCAAAATAAATGAGAATTTTGAATTACCGGTTAAATGAGTAAGGTTATCAGGACTACCTGTAATGAAATTATCCATTCCGATTACTTCATGTCCATCTTGGAGAAGAAAATCACAGAGATGTGACCCGATAAAACCTGCTGCCCCAGTGATCAAAATTTTCATAAATCGTTTGTCTTTTCTTCCGACACCAATCTCAGTTATAATGGATGGCACTCGAAGGTAAATATTATAGCATGGGACAAGATGATATGGATGAAAGCGCTTTATCGAAAAAGAAAATTTTAGAAGCAGTTCTTTTTGTTTCCTCCAGTTCGATCCCATTGGCTGAGATTATGAAAATTGTTGATATTTCTGCCTCTGAATTATCTGCTCTTATCAAAGAAATGAATGAGGAATATGCAGAAACGCATGGCATCCGCATCATGGTCCATAATAACCGTGCGCAGCTGACTACTGCACCTGAACTGGCTGAGAAAATAGAAGAATTTCTGGGTTTGGAGATTACTACCACGCTAAGTAGGGCAGCCCTTGAATCATTAGCGATCATTGCGTATAAACAAC
>CAYLUJ010000051.1:12468-15280 GCA_964386805.1 uncultured Pelolinea sp.
AAGTGACATCAATAAAAACCCAGCTCACACAGGTGGGCGTAATTTTACCCATCACACGGCCTCAGATCGATGAAATTCGAGGTGTTAATAGCGATGGCGTTGTCAGGACTTTACTAAGCAAAGGTCTAATCGAGGAAACGGGTAGAGCAGAAACGATGGGAAAGCCAATCTTATATGGTACAACAGAAGATTTTCTGCATTATTTTGGATTGGAATCTATTGTAGAATTGCCTGAAATCACAAATTTATCGGTGAGTGGTGGAAATACTGCTTCTACCATCCTTAAACAATAGCGGTATTATGGAAGAACGATTACAGAAAATACTTTCACGGCATGGATACGGATCAAGAAGAGAAGCTGAAAAATTGATCATAGAGGGGAGAGTTTTTGTAAATGGAAAAGTTGCCATTCTCGGTCAAAAAGCAGATATTGAGAATGATTCAATAAAAATTGGGAACCGGTTATTGAAGAATGATGAACCTGAAAAAATCTACATCGCTTTTCATAAGCCACGTGGTGTTCTTTCAGATATTGTAAAAACGCGCGAAGAAAAGATTGTGCGCGATTATATTGATATTCCAGAGCATATTTTTATTGTAGGTAGACTGGATAAGGATAGCGAAGGGCTCATGTTATTAACCAATGATGGGGAATTGGCTAATGTGCTGACGCACCCGCGATATGAACATGAAAAAGAATATGAAGTTCTTCTCAATCGAACACCGGATGAAAAACAATTAAAAGCTTGGCGAAATGGCGTTGTGTTGGAAGATGGCGTACGCACCGGAAAAGCATCTGTAAACATACTTTATGTTGATACCAAAGGGTGCTGGGTACGTGTGGTCATGAAAGAAGGGAAGAAAAGACAAATTCGGGAGACTGCAGCGCGAATTGGATTATTTGCAAAACGCATCGTCCGAATACGAATTGGCACTCTAGAATTAGGAAATTTAGATAAGGGAAAATGGCGCTATCTTTCAGAAAAAGAAATAAAAAGTTTACGAAAAGGACTTGCTTGAACAAGTCCTTTCTTATAAATCCTATTCGGTGGGAAGTTTATTCGTTAATTTTTCTATTTCGTCTGGAGCCATATTTACTTGCTTGGCAATACGTCGAATAAAATCCTTTAATTTTCCGGGGGTTGTAATTGCTTCAGTAAATGTAGAAACATCGATCACAACATCCGGATTGATAAAAACATCGATTGTTTTCATTTCAGGAGAGTTTGAAATCTCCCGTTTTAGAAAATATTTTTCCAATCGATCCATCAATTCCTGCGATTCTCTCACTACATTTCCAATACTTTCCGATGCAAAAATACGGGTGAAAAAATTACCTCCACCCTTTTGTTTTAAAATACTCTTTTTCTCATCTACAAAAATCTTACCGGACTGGTGATAGGTTTTAATGATCCAAATACCTGCAGGACCAATGAGAAGATAAGGAACTGGTGTTGTGAATATATACAGTGAATATTCATTATCCAATCCCTTTAGCGATTGGGTTACCACTTCATCAGGGCGTGGTGAGCGGCTCCAGCGATTCCCCATTGCAATTGAGATTTGAACAAGAATATAAGATGGAATGAGAAAAAGATAAGCCCACCCGATTTCTTCAGGTGAAGATTTGGTAATGGTTAAGTAAATACCAACCACCAGAGTCGTTAATGCCGCAATTAATATATATTGACTGATCTTTGAATTTCGTTTGATTAATTTGTCATTTCTGATAATTTTCATTCGATTCCTCTCAACGATTAAATTCTTTCTGAAGAATGCTTTTCATTTCTTGTAGAAAATTAGCTTCTATAGAACGTTGTGCTTGTGCCAGTGCGCTTTCGATGGCGCGACTGTTGGAACGACCATGCCCAATAAGAACCAACCCATCCACACCTAATAGGGGTAGAGCACCAATTTCATCTGGGTCCATCAGTTTTTTTAGATTTTTAAAGGCTGGTTTTGCGAAAGCTGCTCCTATTTTATTGCGTGCGGAAGAATAGAGCTCTGTTTTTAATGTATCAAACATAAATTTTGCGACTGCTTCACTGCCTTTTAGAAAAACATTTCCGACGAAACCATCTGTGACCACCACATCCACTTTGCCGCCAAATACTTCTTTCCCTTCGACATTTCCGACGAAGTTCAATTTACTGGTCTTCAATAATTGATGGGTTTCTTTTACCAGTGCATTTCCTTTTACCTCTTCTTCACCATTTGAAAGTAAACCCACGCGTGGTTTTTTAATTCCCAACATGATTGTTGCGTATGTACTGCCGAAGAAGGCAAATTGAAGCAGAAATTCAGGCTTGCAATCCACATTTACCCCTACATCCACTGCCACACATTTTCCGCTTTGCGTAGGGATCACAGCCGGAAGAGCAGGGCGTTCGACACCTTTGATCCTTCCTAAAGTGCGAATGGCGTTAAACATTGCACCGCCGGTATTTCCTGCGGTTACAAAGGCACTATTCTCATGATTTTTCAATTGGCTAATTCCAATTGCCATCGAGTTATTGGGTTTCGCACGCGCTGATTCGACTGGTTTATCCCACATCTCTACAATTTCAGGTGCATGCACAATTTCTAGATATTCTCTGGCAAAATTATATTTAGCCAATTCGGGGCGGAGGATCTCTTCATTCCCGACCAGAATCAGTTTATCTTTCTTTTGATTACAAAAATTTACTGCCGCTTCAATTTCAGGGTGAGGAAAATCATCACTTCCCATTGCATCTAAAATTATTGCCATTTTTTACTCCTGGTTATGAATTACCTTGACACATGCTTATACCCGATTATAATAGCATTCGCA
>CAYLUJ010000052.1:0-15121 GCA_964386805.1 uncultured Pelolinea sp.
CAAGCCTTTCTGGCCTATATCACCGCTATGATGTGGCCAATTCAGGATCTGGCGCGCGTCATTGCAGAAATGCAGCGTGCTATTGCTTCAGCAGAACGCATTTTTACATTGATAGATACAGCCCCCGATGTGAAAGACAAGCCCAAAGCGTATGACCCGGGATCTATGCGCGGCGATATTGAATTTGAAAAGATCTCTTTCTGGTATGAAGACGATACTCCGGTAATAAAAGATCTCAGTTTTAGGGTCAAGCAGGGAGAAACCATCGCCCTAGTTGGTTCAACCGGAGGAGGAAAAACCACGATTGTTAATTTAATCTGCCGTTTCTTCGAACCGAAACGCGGGCGAATTTTGATCGATGGAAAAGACTATACCGATTTTTCACTAAGCGCCATCCAATCACGCATTGGGGTCGTTCTGCAAACTCCTCACCTCTTCTCAGGGACGATCAAGGAGAACATAGCCTATGGTCGGCTGAATGCAACCGATCAGGATATTGAAACAGCTGCAAAACTTACCGGTGCACATGATTTCATTATTAAGATGGAACATGGGTATGATGAACCGGTTGGTGAGGGCGGCGTCTTGCTTTCTGTTGGGCAAAAACAGCTCATCAGCCTGGCAAGAGCGGTACTTTCCGATCCCGAGATATTCATCATGGATGAAGCGACCTCTTCGGTGGATACACTTACGGAAGCAGCCATCCAGCGAGGGATTGATTCCATCATGCTGAACCGTACCACCTTCATCATTGCCCACCGGCTCTCGACCATTAAAAATGCCGACCGCATTCTTGTCATTGAAAACGGTCAGATCAGTGAAATGGGAACCCACAAAGAACTGATCCAAAAAGAAGGCAAATATTACAATCTGTACACCCAACAATTTAGGCAAGAACAGGAGAAAAAATATACTCTATTTGAAGAATGATTCTGGTTTGATACAATTCCAGCCGCGTGGTATGCTTAGATTGTGCTTAACGGTTTAGAAACGAGGGTTAAATTCTTCGTGTATAATACATATTCATTTTTGATGGAGAAATACAAATATGCATAAACAAATGAAAAAGATGAACGGATTCCTCATTCTTGGTTTTGCAGTCATCCTATTGAGCGCCTGTTCAGGCGGAGCAAATGCAGAACCGACCCAGGATCCGAATGTTGTGTTCACACAGGTTGCAGAGACGGTCATGGTCAGTATGACACAAACTGCTGAAGCGTTTCCTACGGCAACCACGCAACCAACAGCCACACTCATGCCCACCTTACCCCCCACTGCTACTGTTGACCCAAACCAACCTACAGCTACCACGCAGGTTACCGTCCAGCAATCCTATCCCACCGCAACCACCCAATATTTTGGTGATGCCGCAAAATGGAACACCCAGAGTCCTGTGGATGGAACTGTTCTTACCAAACAGCAGAATTTTGCTTTTCATGTTTGCGTGGGGAATACCGGCTCAACGGATTGGACCACAAAATATTACCTCGAGTATGTGAGTGGACAGCAGTTATGGTGGAATACAACCAAATTCTACATTGGTGACACTATCAAACCGGGAGGAAAATGGTGCTTTGATCTGCCCTCCATTGCCCCCGATAAAGCTGGTGAATATACCACGCGCTGGTATCTGAAAAATAAATCGAACGAATCTTTCTTAGAAGTGTATTTCCACTTCTACGTCGGACAATAAGAATAAATAAAAAGAGAGGTTTCGGAATTCCGAAACCTCTCTTTTTATTTACGAATCATCTCCCAAACAAGTGCCCACTCGCTTGGCTGCCTTGATCCATGAATGATCCATGGGGACTATCTTCCTGCGATCAACCACTTTATCTAATGGAACAGCTTCCATACGTTCTTCGTGCACTGCCACCATGCATCCATATTTTTCTTTTGCAAGTAAAGAAGCAGCAGCCGTCCCAAGTTCCGTCGCCAGGAGCCGGTCGCCGGCTGAAGGGATTCCACCGCGTTGCACATACCCCAGGATTGTGACGCGTGATTCCAGCCCGGTCAGTTTTTCCAATTCCTGTGCAAGCATCATGGTCTTGTTAGATTGGGAATTCTGCCAAGATTCTATTTTCTTCTCAATCTTTTCTTTTTCTTCTTTCGTTTTTGAATTCTTTTTTTCTTTTATGAGTGCATCGAATTCCACAGCCGCCTTTTTCGGGATGGCTCCTTCGGAGATTGCAATAATACTAAAGCGTTTTCCGCTACGTACCCTATCGAGTATTGCTTCGGCAATCAGCCCGGCATCATAAGGGATCTCCGGGATAAGGATCACATCCGCGCCACCAGCCACCCCGGCACCCAATGCCAGCCAACCCGCATTGTGACCCATTAATTCCACTAGAATGATACGGTGATGGCTATGTGCCGTGCTGTGAAGGCGATCGACTGCGTCGGTGGCGATGCCCAGGGCAGTATCAAACCCGATGGTGGTATCGGTCATGGCAATATCGCGATCGATGGTTTTGGGAATGGTGATCACATTCATCCCCTTCTGCATTAGCCGGAAAGCATTCTTCTGGGTTCCTCCGCCACCAATACAGACCAGTGCATCCAGATGGTGTTTTTCATAAATCTCCAGCATGGCGTCAGTCATATCCATCAATTTGTCCCCAACCGGCATACGGTGTGGTTTATCACGGCTTGTTCCAAGGATGGTCCCTCCAAATGTGAGGATACCCGATAGCCGCTGCTCATCCAAAACGACCGAGCGGTCATTCATTAATCCGCGGAATCCGTCATAAAAACCGATTAACTGCAAATCATATTCCCCCAATGCTGATTTTCCCAACGCGCGCAGCGCTGCATTCAAGCCGGGTGTATCTCCCCCGGCGGTCAATACACCAACGTATTTTGCCATGCTCACCTTCCTGTCTCACTTATAAAGGTAGCTCAATTATACGGTAAGAAAAAAAATACCGATCAGGTTTTGTTTTAGAGAAGGAATACGATCTCCTTCAATCGGAATGATTTCCAGATTCTGTCCCCCCATGGTTTCCGAAATCGGGATCTAAACAGGCTCTTGCTTGGATTCGCTGACGGTTAAAGCCTCGTTCAGCATTTCTTGCGCTTCCTGCTGACTGCAGTCATTCGCGATCGCCCACTCTTCAATGAATTGCTGTTTCAAAGTATCCAACATTTTTTCTTCATAGATGTTATCGCGGTGCTGCGCTACACGACCATTCAGATCGCGGATAAGTTCTGCTTTCGATGAAAGGCTGCCATCCATAAAACCTTCCTGAATGGCTGCTTTGCGCTCTCGATAATCCGATCCTAAAATTTTTGGTTTTTTGCGGATTTCATTTAGCGCTTTTTCAAGTGTAGAAATGGATGAAATTTCACGGATATGCTGTGCATTCGTAGCGTTAACAGGAAGCCAGTAGGTTAGATCGGTTGTTTTCACCTTGAAAAAAACCTGCTCTCTTCCATCCAGGTGTTTTCTATCAATTCCTTCAATGTGGCTTACACCGTGGTAAGAATGCACGATCCAATCATTTTTCTTATAGTGATTCTCCGAATGCTCATCCATAGAACTACTCTCTTCTTTTTATTACTTTGTCAGAGCTACTGTCGATATTCTTTCTTTTGCTGCTTTTTAGCGATACGACGGATGGCTTTCTTCTCATCCATGCGATGTTGTTCACTTTTGGATACAAACCAGCGTTTCTTTCGTACGATAGATAATGTTTGACTGCGCAACACACGCTTGCGGAAGCGATGGAACATCTGTGCTTCACTTTCACCGGATCGTTTTTCAACTTTGACCAATCGATTCTCCTATTTCTAAATGTGATGAAACTGCTGGCTTTTCCAGACAAGAAAAAGCAGCTTGCTATAATTCAGCGCAAACATAAATGGATATTCAATTCTCGAAAAGACTCCCCCTGTCATGAATTCTTTATATAGTTATGGACACTTTTCGAATGATCGTTTCAGCTTGCGTATTTCTATTATACCACATAATGGCTATGCGCAATTATGAAATTGCACTTGCACTCCCTCATTTTGATGGCATAATCAAGAGCATTGAAAGGCTATACAGCCAACACCACTTAATACAAGAGGAATCATGCAAAAAAATCTCATCCGTTTTCATTTCCTGTTCATTCTGCTCGCCTGTGCGCTTCTCAGTTCCGCTTGTTCCGGTAAGATCGATTCCATCCCAGTCACCAGCGCCTTCCCCGATGCAACATTCACCAATATCCGCAGCGCGTTTGAAGAACTCGGCGTCATCTTCGGAGAAACGCGTGAGTATAAAGGATACGAGTTGGTCACAGGAGTATCTCCCGATGGATTAGCTAGTCTGCAATTGATAGGAAACGGCGAGGAAATACAGGCAGTTCGCATTTTAATATATCTCTCAGTGGAAGCCACCAATGAGTATGCCAATCAACAATATACTTATTTTGATCTTCTCCTGATCAGTGTCTTCGCCGATACCTGGCCGGCTGCAGAAGAATGGCTCATCACAGCCACCACTTCCATTTCCCAGCGCAACAACACCTCGCTGGCGGGCGGTGCTTCGGTAACGCATCAACAAACTACCACAGCCGGAGATCTGCCGGTCAGTTTGTATGTGCTAATGGATAAGAACGGAGAAGGCTTTGTGATGGGTGTGGTAATCGGTGACTGGTTGGATGACATCGGCTATGATCCGCTACAGAATGTGTGGGAACCATAAATACGAAGGGTGCAGTTCAGATCACTGCACCTTTTTTGTTTTTATAAATATTCATCCGCTTTGTTCAAAATCTATTCTATTCGGTTTCGGCTGATACAAATTGCTTGTTTTTTAAGATAACTCCTACCAGGGTAATCACCCCAACCATTGCAAATAAAACTCCCGCCAGTAGAAAATTGAACTCGGCTGTCTCCAGTTTCAAGCCAAAATGCGGAAGACTCGTGTAGAAAAACGGAGAAATAAAGATCCCGATTGAAAATCCGGCGCTAGTTAATGCTACTGCCGCGGTGCTGTCGGCTTCGCCCACAGAATTGGTGGTCAGAAGTGTAACCAGCGAGATCAGGATCCCGATCCCCATGCCAATGCTTAACAATCCACCCAGGATGAGTGTGCTTGATCCACCGAATGTGACCAGCATAAAGCCTAGCCCGCAGACCAACAGGTTGATCGGTACGATCCATCTTTTGAGTTTCAGATAGATCCGCGAAAAGGTCAACCCGGCAATGGTGCAACCCATTGTGAATGTGGATAAACCGAATGCAGAGAGGATAGGAGACGCCACTTCTTTGGTATCCACCAGATAAGGGAGATCAGTAACGATGATAAAGAAAATGATCATCATTAACATTGCAATCACTGCACATTGAATTGCGCGCATGGGAATGGGAGCTTTTTCTTGTTTCGTATCCTCTTCTAAACGACGGCTGGTACCTGGCAGGAAGATCATGGTGAAAAGGAAAACCAGCGGAACGACGGAGAAAATGATGAACGCATTTCGCCAATTCTCTGCGCCCAGATAAGCCGCCAGGGGTGGTGTGATGACCGCAGCAAAATGGGATACCGCGAAAGTGTAGCCAACCATATCCGCTCGTTCCTTCCCATGATAATAATCTGCGATGAGTGAGGTGATAAGAGGGGAAATTAATCCCACACCCGCTCCCATCAGTGCGCGCAAGATGAGATGCATCGTGAAACTCCCAGACCAACCGGCTGCGATGCCGCCAATGCTATATAGTACCAGCCCGATGGCAAGGATAGCTTTCTTGGAGATCACTTTCACCAGTTGCCCGGCGATCATCCCAAAGAAAATCATCATCAACGATGGCAGAGTGAGCGTCATCTTCACCAACGCTTCACTAACCTGCGGATAGGATGCGCTGATCTGTCGTACCAGGGGAGCTACCGTATCGGTGCAAATAATGGTCAGAAGGGAAAGTGATAAAATTGCTGCTTTTTTACGGTCCATGATGATACTGCCTTGTCTGAAATGAATGGGTTAGTATAGCACACAATTCGACTCTTCACAGGCGGGGGAAAAAGGATAGGGAACGATCGGTTTGAAACCCTTCACCGGCTTCTGTGTGCACAATAGTATTAGTGCCAATCTGTGCGCTGCCCGATTCGATTCTTAGGATCAAATCTCTTGCGTTTTTTGCTACTGTCAACTTTTGTCAAGTTTCGTCAACTGCGCTTGCTGTCTGCCCTGCATCATTGGGGTTTGTAGGTTCCCTCTGGGTTGATCCCCAGCGTGCCCGCTCTGAAAGAGCGTTCATCCACCGGTGAAAGATATTCCGCCTGTTCTTCTGTAATAAGCGTGGTCAGGTCGGCATGCTTCAGAAGCTCTTCAATTCTGTCCACCCCGCGGGCTTCTGTCATCCACTGCCAGTCATCAAAGGCTGTCAGATCGATGGGAGCGGTATATGTTCGCAGCGTTCTCTGCCCCCCGATATTGAAGAAATCGTCAAAATACGAAAGCACCAATTCGCGGATGGTAAGATACACCGGTTCCCGAAAGCGCAGCCCACTAAAGTTAGATTTCGCCACCGCTCCCCAGCAGTCGAATTCTTTAAAAAGAGCTAGTACATGGTCATCATCTGTGCCGGGCTCAGGCTGCATATCTACGATGAGCGGAGGGTATCCGATACGGCGCAGAGCTGCCACAGCGAACAACCCGCCATCCAGGCAGTGCGCCTGGCGCTCGTGTAGTACCTCGATGGGTGAGCGATTTCTTTCCCCCGCAGGATACACAATGCTATCCAAGAATTGCTGGATCAGGAAAGGGGTATTCATTTCCTGCATTTGGCTCAATTCACACGGTGAGAGCATTTGCTCAAATTGCATGACTGCGTTGTTCATAACTATTTCAATCCTTTACCAGCAGGAATATTAGATAGAAAGTCATCTGGTTAATTATTTTTAACAGATTATAACCATTCTACTGGATCCTATTTTTGGAGTTTCAAGGTAGGAAAAATAAAAAATCCCATTATTTCAGAGGACTTCTAAATGGCAAGATTGAAATCTGAACGTTCGCCCAATATGTAATTTTTCTCGAAGACTTTCGCTTTTTACCAATATATGGTGGTTGAAAAAATTTCAAGAATCCTATACTCTAGATCATATCAAGAAAATTTGTTTGAAATTCGTAAATCGAACCGGTATAAAAGAAATTGGAAATAGTAAAAAAATTAGGAGAGATCAAAATGGGTGATCCTGGAAAAAAAGATAAGGGCAAAAAAGAACAAAGGAAAAAACCGAAGCTGACGATCAAAGAAAAGAGAAAACTGAAGAAAGCAAAACACAATACCACCAGTGGTATTATATAACAGTTGGGTTATACACAGCAAAACCTACAGATCAACAGTCAGTTTGCCATTGGTGAGACTTGAACGCTCGACCAATGGCTTAGGGCTTCCACTTCACTTGTGGAGAAGTAGAAGATTTTCTCACCCTCTTATAATAAATAGAAGATGAATTTCTCTAATAATTTACTTTTGATGATTCTTCGTAAAATTACAGCAAAATCATTACTAATTATTTTTTAATAAAACACTGGTCGCCAACACTATCATATCTATGTCATTTTTTTTATTTACCATTAGTACGGGATATATTTCATCTGCATTAAGAATCCCATGATAATTATCTATGTTTGCTTGCATGGTGTTAATGTAAAATTTTGTTTGATCGGTTGGACCTCCAATGTAGTATATGCAATTCAAATCTAGATTATCGAAGAAAACATTTGTCGTTGATAATGCAATAATATCTGATTCTTTATCCAATGAGGATCCTTCAATAAAAAGATTGAACTTTGGAGCCCCTATGCTTATAATTTCTCTAGCCAATAGGGGGTTGTTTTGATTATCGGTTTCTATCAAAAGAAATCTGATACTTGGAACCATTGCAGGCTGGATTCCCTGTAAAAATAATTGTCCCATCCTATTATCTAATAAGATGGCTGGTATCAAATGAGTGGGATTATTTGGACTAAATACTCTGTATTGAGCTTCCACGAATCCACTTTCTAAGACCTTGGTTGTTGGCCAATCAATCCTCAAATCATTAGGATCGGTCACCCTCATGTTCCAGTCAACATTAGCAGAGTTCTCGATGGTCACGATCTCTCCATCGTGATTCACAATTTGCAGGTTGCCTTCGCTGTCTTTGCCAGCGATCGGCAAGTACATCGCAATAGTTTCATTTTGGTCAGGGTGGCCATCATAGTTCATCATCATGTAGTTGTCTGGACTAATATAGGCCTCGTTATTATAGACAATGGGATTAATCCCTCTCTCAGCATTTCTTTTTTCCGCCAGCTCAGCACTAAATGCAGCGAACTCCGCCGGGCTCAAACCACTCACGTCGATGCTTTCCCCGGCCAGATAAGCTGTCAATAACTGCTCTACTTGGCTTATGGCCTGTGTTTCGGTTGAGGTTATTGTCATGGGGGGCACGTCGTTCGTGCTCTTCGTCTCAATCGTTGCACCTTGGTTGCAGCTGGCACATAAACAAATGATTGTCAGTCCCATTAGCAAACGCTTCATTGTTTTCCCGCTCCTCTTTTGGCTTCTTTGTATGATAACATGCGTTGCAATTCTTTATACCATCAATAATACATATTACCACCACTCGCGCACACCCTCCCGGTATTCATGTACTTGGATATTTAGAGAACCGAATCATGAACCTATCGATTTAGTTAGTTGCACTAATCTTCTAATTGGATTATCTATTTTCCTAAGGGATAAAGATGAGAAATCTTTTGCCCGGAAAAATAATTTTATATGTTTTTTATATACCCCATTTATGGTTCTACCGTTTAATTTAGAAATATTTTCCAGGAAAAATGGCAAGGGCTAGCAATTCTCTTATGGAGCGCTGCAAAGTCCTTTCTGGATTTGCTTATGCCCACATGAGTAAACGTTCGACCAAGGGCTTATGGGCTACACCTTCTCCTGTGGAGAGGTGTAGGTCTTCTCTATCACACATTACCCCTCTTAAATAAAAAGATGGCGAGAGTGAGACTTGAACTCACGACCAAGGGCTTATGAGTCCCCTGCTCTACCACTGAGCTACCTCGCCAAGTGTCCAATATTTTATCATGCGCGTGAAATGATGTAAAGAGAACATAGAAGATTATTCCTGCTTTTCTATTCTTTTCCAAGTTTCTTGATGGTTCTGCAGCCAACCACACAACTCTTCAAACGGCATCGGTCTGGCAATGGCATAGCCTTGAAAGTAATCCACTCCCATATCTTTAAGAACTTCGAGCATTTCCTCCGATTCCACCCCTTCAGCCACGGTCGAAATTCCAATTGCTTTCGCCATCGCGATCACACTGTCTACCAGCGCCCGATTGATTTTATCTTTCTGCATATTCGCAATGAATGACTGGTCGATCTTAATACTGCGAATACCGAATTTGCGCAGGTTTCCGAGACTGGTAAATCCTACCCCGAAATCATCAATGTGAAATGATACGCCCCACCGGGAGAGCTCACTGATGTTCCGGTTACTTTCTTCAGCATCAGATAAAAATCCACGCTCGGTGATCTCCAGAACAAGGGAAGATGGCTGTAATTGGTATTCAGCGAGAGTCGCAAGCACTCTCCGTGAAAAGTATCTCTGTTGTAAATTTTTGATGGTTACATTGATAGCAATATGCAGATCGAATCCCTGCATAGATAACTGCTTCAAATTATGGAGGTTATAATCCAGCGCGTACTCAACCAGAGTATCTGATATTTCTGTTAATTCCAGATCGGGAATAAAATCAGAAGGCGGTAGCAGACCCAGTTGGGGATGATCCCAGCGCACCAGTGCTTCTACATCTTTGACCAATCCCTGTGCATCCAGAATTGGCTGATAATGGAAAAGGATCTCCTGTTTCTCCATCGCACTTTGCATTTGTCCCAGCAGCCACACTTTTTGCGGTGCTTGAAGAGCGGGGGTATATTCAAAATAAATTTGACCTCGTTTATGTGCTTCCTGCAAAGCCAGGAATCCTTTTTGCAATAATTCGTCAGTTGTAGTGCCATCGCGTGGAAATTCACATCCGCTGCACATTACATCAAAAAAGATCGGTATATTCCCAACAACTATCGTTTGCGTTGGTTTTTTTTTCATTGCATAAAGATCAACCTTTTCATTGGGCGGGAAAAGGACAGCAATAGTGCTTAACTGTATTTGATACGCTTTGATATCAAATTGAAAGAAATTCTTTGCTTGGTGCGCCATTTCTTTTTGTAATCTATAATACATTTGCATTCCAAATGCCGCGCTGATCTCCTCTTGATTGGTAATTTCAACAAGTAAAAACTTCATGGATTGAATTGAATTTTGTTCCTTATACTGCTGAATATCTCGAAAGAGCGCAGACATATTGGGTAGACCGGTAAATTCATCAATGTAAAAAACTTCTTCTTTTCGCAGGTAGAAATTTACAATTTTATTTTTTAGCAGTCCAATAATCAGAACAGCAGAAATAAAATAACCGATAGTGATAATGAGAAATTCCTTGATGTCCCCTTTCTGACTTCCATTGGTCGTGAAATAGACGAACCCTAAGATCGTTCCTGCTGTGATACCCTGTCCGATGGCAGCCCAGATCGGGAAAAAAAATGCAGCTAGAGTCACTGCAATATACATTAAATGGGTAAAGTTGGAAACGTGAGCACTATTTTTATAGAAAGCGAAACCAATCACTCCCTCTAAAAGAGAAATGGAGAAAAAGACAATGCTGGCAGTACGCTTATCATGCAGATATAGCAATAATAATTTTTCCATAGTGCCACCTTTTAAAGAAAAAACCGGATGGCTATGTCCGGTGTTTTTTACCGGCAACCCGACTACCATAATCCAGTGGATCGTAGGCTCGTGGCTTTGCGTCACCTGCTTTCGCAGATTTTGCCTTTTTCAGTAGATTTTAAATTTGTTATGATAAGTGTAATTCTTGAATAATTTTAGCATAACATGTCAAAAAATTAACATCTTGAGCAAAATAAATGGTTCGTTGATCTTTCTTTTCTTTAAAAGTTGCATGTTAATAATTGCGGAATAAAACCCAAATTGCTATACTTAACCTACATAAACAGCTTGGAGGATTTTCATGTCGATGAAACATTTATTAATACTCTTTCTGGTAACAGCACTTTGCGCTTGTTCAGGCCCATCTGAAAAAGCCGTACAAACTGCCATTGCCCAAACACAAAATGCCGAGTTGGAAGTCCCTGATTCCATGATTCAGACTGCCATTGCAAAAACTCAAGCTGCGAGCGGAGCGATAGCGACAGTAGAACCAAACCTTGACAGTAATTCATCCAGCGACATTAATCAAGATTGCGAGATCACCTCACCCTATCGCGAAGATTGGTCGGTGGCTTTTTGCGATACCTTTAGCGATAATCGTAACAGTTGGGAGTTGGGAATTGATTCGGGCGATCTTTCCCGCTCTCTCTATTCTATTGAGGATGGCAAGTTGATCCTCGATTTGACTGGCAAAGCAACCTCTGGTTATCTTAGCGGCGTCATCCAATGGCTGCCAGTCGTTTCAGCAAAAGATTTTGTTATTACAGTCAAGGGCGACATTTTCAGTGATTTCAAAAGCTGCACTTGGGGCATCATTTTCAATGAAAAAGACAACAATAATTTTTATGCCTTCATGGTCAACAACCGCGATGGTACCTATTTCCTTACTATGTTTGACAAAGGAGATCAGAAATTTCCAATATCCGGAAGAACCCACAGTGCAATCATCTGGGACGAACAGAATGAGCTCACCATTGTCGCAGAAAATGGTTTTTATCAGTTCTTTATCAATGGTGAATTCGTGAATGATTATGAGGTCGATGATATGATAGGGTCAACGATAGCGCTGGCAATCTGGACCGGGGAGGGAGTGACCGCACGCTTTGAATTTGATGATCTGCTCATCAAAGCACCCGCATCATCGAGCACGAATTTAGTAACATACTTAATGCCCTAAGTATTACAAGTACTGATACATCAAAAGCTGTCCTATTTTGGGGACAGCTTTTTTCTTGTTTGCAGAACGGTTTAGTTCTTATACTTAATCCCAATGAAGCATTTACCTTTCATATGTTATGCATAAAATGAACCCGATCCTTCAAATATCCCCTTCTGCTCTTTTTTTATGGATTGGTATGCTCCCGGTACAATGATCAGGTGGTCAAGCAAAGGGATCTCCAGAATTTCCCCCGCTTTGCGGATCTCCTGGGTAATGCGCAGGTCTTCCTGGCTCGGATACGGTTCTCCGCTGGGATGGTTATGAGCCAGGATAATAGCCGCGGCATGCTGCAACACTGCAAATTCAAAAATTTCAGCCACTCTAACCGATGAAAAACTACGCGTACCCTGGTACAGTTTTTTCTTTTTTATTAAGCGATGGCGTGTATTGAGCGCCAGCAGCCACAGTGTTTCACGGTCGTTTTGCAGAATCTCGAATTTTAAAACTTCGTAGGCTTTCTCAGGACTGTCGATCAGCGGACGATCTTCTATCGTCTTTTGATGCAGGCGCGAACCGAGTTCCAACGCTGCTTTGATTTGAGCGGCTTTTGCCAGCCCAACTCCATGCATAGTACACAATTCCTCTATTTCGGCGGCGTGGATGCCTGCTATACCCTGAAATTCATCCAATAAATGAGTTCCCAGTTCTACAGCACTTTCCCCTTCCACACCTACTCTCAGCAAAATTGCCAGCAGTTCTGCATCGCTCAAACTGCCGATCCCATTTCTTGCCATTTTTTCACGCGGACGTTCTTCAAGCGGTAGATCATTGATCCGTTTCATTGTTCCCCTCATTATCACTTTGATGTAACTCCATTTTCATATTTCCCACAGGAGTTCGTTTTCAGAAAATTATAGTACAGTAATCATATTTAAACCAAAAGCCTAAATTTTTCGAACAGCGTGGAGGAAAGCACTTAATGCTATAATTTTACAGATATTCAAAAAACGTTAGAACAGCAATGCATGCATGTCATCAAATGAAATTTCTTACCTTATCCTCGGTCATATAACCCAGGACCTTACTCCTTCGGGGATACAGCTGGGTGGTACTGCTGCGTATTCTGGGCTAACCGCCTGCGCACTCGGGCATCCAGTCCGAATGGTGACCGCATATCCACAGGAAATCAATTTTCCTTCAGCAGAGAAACTGACCATTCATCGCTGCAGTACCCAAAAAGCAACCCAATTTGAGAACCACACGCAAGATGGGAAAAGAATGCAGTATTGCTACAGTCAAGCAGAAAACATTCTGTCAGATTGTATTCCCACCCCATGGCTGAAATCGGATATCATCCACTGTGGACCAGTTGCACAGGAAATTCCTCTCGAAACAGTGCAATTTTTCGCAGGTCATTCTTTTTTATGCGCCACACCACAAGGGTGGATGCGCAGTTGGGATGAGGAAGGACTGGTGCATCCGATCGCCTGGGATTGGGCAGAAATAGCCCTGCCCCTGATGCGAGCTGTTGTTATCAGCCTGGAAGATGTTGGTGGAGACGAAAAGGTCATTGATGAAATGGCAAGGTTGAGTAAAATATTGGTGGTCACCGAAGCGGAGGATGGAGCCCGGGTTTATTGGAAAGGGGATGCACGCTATTTCCCTGCTCCTAATATTCCCATTGTGGATGCCACAGGAGCCGGTGACATCTTCGCTGCAATTTATTTTTCCCGCCTATTCATCACCGGCGATGCGTGGCAATCAGCCAGGATCGCAGTGCAATTGGCATCACTTTCCGTCAGTCAGACCGGTCTGCAAAGTATTCCAACCATGCAGGATATTCAACAAAACATGGTTGAGATCATTAAGTAGAATAGAGATACGATGGCAAAGATATACACATTGGTAAACCAAAAGGGAGGGGTTGGTAAAACGACTTCCGCAATTAATCTGGGCGCCTTTCTGGGACATTATGCTCAGAAAGTACTGATCGTGGATGTTGATCCGCAAGCCAACGCCACTTCCTCTTTGGGAATCGATAAATTAACAGTTAAAAAAGGCACCTATGAGGTTATGATAGGGTTGACCCCCATCGGTCCAAGCATCTTGCATAATCCCCGATTAAAGATTTCCATTCTGCCATCCTCACCGGCGTTAGCTGGTGCCGAAGTGGAATTGATGGATGTTCAAAAACGAGATTTTCGCTTGCGTGAAATGATCGAACCGGTGGTTGACCGCTATGATTACATTCTCATCGATTGTCCGCCTTCTCTGAGCATTCTTACAATCAATGGGCTGCTAGCAGCAAAAGATGGTGTTCTTATTCCGGTTCAGTGCGAATATCTAGCACTGGAAGGGCTGGGACAACTGACCGATACCCTGCAGCGCATTAAACGCTCACTGTATCCAGATTTGAACGTGCGTGGCGTCCTTTTAACCATGTATGATGGTAGAACAAAACTTGCCATGGATGTGGTACAGGAAGTTCATAAATTCTTTCCTGACCGTGTGTTTCAGACGATCATTCCACGTAGCATCCGTCTGGCAGAAGCGCCCTCTTATGGGCTACCAATCACCGTTTACGCTCCCACCTCTTCGGCTGCACACGCTTATGATGCGCTTGCTCGCGAGATCTTGCATCAAGATGGAAAACCAGTTCCGGATGTTGAAGAACTGGCAACTGATGATTAAAGGAATTTGAGGAAAAACCTATGGCACAAAGAAAAGGATTAGGGAAAGGCCTGGATGCGCTCATTCCTGGTAATGATTTTTCAAGCGTACCGTCTGCCGAAGGAGTCAATTATGTACCCATCGAGCGGATCAGCCCCAACCCATACCAACCGCGTTCTGAAATCCATGATGAAAATCTGCAGGAATTGTGCGCATCCATTAAGGAACATGGAATTCTCCAACCCCTCATTGTTACAGAAGATGAGAATCAGGTTGGTGATTTCATCCTGATTGCCGGTGAACGCCGGCTACGGGCAGCCAGCCTGGCAGGTCTTGAATCAGTGCCCGTTCTCGTCCGTGAGAACATGACCAACCAGCAGCAATTGGAGCTGGCATTGATTGAGAATTTACAGCGTGAAGATCTCTCCGCCATCGAAGCCGCACAAGCCTATCAACAACTTGTTGAAGAATTTAAACTCTCTCATGAAGAGATCGCTCTGCGGGTCGGTAAA
>CAYLUJ010000053.1:0-14670 GCA_964386805.1 uncultured Pelolinea sp.
AGTGTTGATGCTACTTAAAAAGGCGCTGGGTTGGTTAATGCAGTTCCCGGTATCGCTGCTGATTCCTCCCAAAATGACGAGGTCGCTGCTGGCTGCTTTTTTAATTGCGTTAGAAGCGAGAACCAACCGTTCGGCATAAGTAGAAGGGCTGGCTAGAACCGCGGCAGCAATGGGTTGATCTTGCAGTTCAAACGGCAGATTGACGGATTCCCCGATCTGCCAGGCATTCACTGCATCTCCAAACTGTGCGACAATCGCTTTGACATAGCGTTCCCAGCTTTCGAGATAAATGGAAGCAATGTTTTCCTCACTAAGGTTCTCATATTGTAGATAAGCTGGGAAACCCTCCAGAATGATCGTAATAGCATAACCTTGCTGATCGAGTTTGTTGATCAGGTCACTCAGATCGATCTGGGTTCCCTGTGGATTGATGGACCAGGTGAACAATCCAGCAGATTGTTCCACCTCCTGCCAGGGGATAGCGATCTTGAGTGTACTGACCCCTAATGCTGCTGCGGTATCCATGAATTGTTCGCTATCCTGTGCACCATTCAAGAGATAATTGCTCATGTCCAATCCAATGGGGGACGGACTGGAAAGCGAATTGGAGCCTTTGTTTAGAAAGACATAAAAAACCGCTGCCACCAGGGCAATCACAAGAAGAAGAGAAAAGAATTTTTTCATATTAAATCCTTATAGCTCCAGATACACATAAGTATAAATAAGGTTGCAATCTCCATGCCAAATAAAGAAATAAATGAAAGAATTAAAGAAAAACAGGATAGAATAAAATAATAGTGAGATAGAAATGCTGGAGAATAAAATCAATACCCCGGAACAAAATATCATACCTCGTTTTGCCGTTCTGCAGTTATCCGGTTGCGCAGGGTGTGAAGTATCGCTGTTGAATGCGCATGAATGGACGGAGAAATTTCAGCTAACATACATGCCGCTTGTTTCGAGTGCCTATGACGTCCCTGAAGTGGATATTTTGCTCATCAGTGGTGGAGTTCGCACAGATGAAGATGCCCACCACCTGAAAAGTGCAGTAAAAAATGCGGGCAGGGTAGTTGCGGTTGGCACCTGCGCCATTTCAGGTGGAGTCGCCAATCTTGGCAACCGCGATGAGGTGCGCCAGCTTTTTCTTAAGCGACAGGATCGCCTGGATGTGCCACGACTGCTGCCCCGTTCCAGACCAGTGGATGATTTTGTGCCGATCGATCTGTATTTACCGGGCTGCCCCCCGACCCCAGAACTGTTCATGGCAGCCTTAACTGATCCAGCAGGTTATCAAGCCAGCTTGATCGTTTGCCAGGAATGCGGACGCAAGAAATTAAAAGATCAAAAACCGGAACATTTGTTAGGTTTCCAAAAAGGAAATGTTGATCCGGAAGTTTGTTTGATCAATCAGGGGTATGCCTGCATCGGGACCAGCACGCGCGGCGGCTGCCGCGCTCCTTGCACACGAGCCGGGCATCCCTGTGTGGGTTGCCGGGGGCCATCCAATGTGTTGATTGAAAAGGATTCACAAGCATGGTTGGAATCTATACAGAAGGTATTTCATGGGATGACGAATATTCCGGATGAAGAACTCAAGGAAACCTTGCTTTCACCACAGTTGGCACTATTTCTTTTCCAATTTTCTGATTATGCCGGTGATGATCGCCAACCGCGACCCAAAGAGAAGATGCTGTAATGACCACACTCACTTTTCCTCTCAGCCGCATCGAAGGTCACGCGCGTGTTGAAATTGAAGTGAACCAAGGTAAAGTTATCTCCACTCGCTTTAAAGCCACCGAAATGCGCGGTTTTGAGATTTTTGTGCAGGGCATTCCGGCTGAACAAATGCCGGTCATTGTCCCGCGCATTTGCGGTGTTTGTTCCACAGCTCATCACGTGGCAGCCGTAAAAACACTGGAAGATGCATATGGGGTAACACCCCCACCACTCGCTTTAAAGATCCGTTCGCTGTTGCTGCTAGGCCAACTCTTGCAGAACCAGGCTACGTCTTTGTTCATATTTACCATGCCCGATCGGGTAGGTGCTGACAGCCTGTTTGAAATGGATGATGTCAATATTAATAAAAAAACACATTTCGAAATGGCACAGCGCGCTCTCAAGATCCGCGAATTGGGAACGGACCTGATCACACTGGCGGGAGGGCAATTCATCCATCCCGTCCGTGCCGTGGTGGGAGGGGTCAATGCGGGCATTCCTGCTGAGCGGGCAGAAGTGATGTTGACTCGATTGCAACAAGCGCTCCCCATGGCTTGTGAATTATTTGATGCGTACTGGGAACTGACCATGCGCATGAAAGACCGCATTGGCAGCTGGGGCGATGACCAACCCGCTTATTACATCACTTCGACTGGGAAAGTGCGCCCCGATTTCAATAGCCACGAGATCCGCGTCATGAACCCGGAGGGTGAATGCTGTGAGATCTTTTCACCGCGTTCGTTTCGAGAAGTGCTGGAGTTTAAAGAAAGCGAATATTCATATGCCGGGAAAACTTCCTATAAAGGAGGAGTGATCCGCGCCAATTCGCTGGCACGTGCCAACCTGACCGCACACATGGGCACCAAAGTAGCCAATGGGTATCTGCATCGGCTGCGCATCGAGTTTGGAACACCCGCCCACCCGATCATGCTGTTCGAGTTGGGACGCGGTATTGAACTGGTGTATGCCATTGAACGCGCTGCTCAGATGCTGGCACAGCCATTGGATAAAGAAGATACGGATGTTCCCTACGCTCCGCGGGATGGAGAAGGTTATGGACTGGTGGAAGCTCCGCGCGGTCCCTTGATCCACCATTATGTGATCGAGAAAGGCAAAATAGCCAAAGCGGAATTTATTATTCCCACTGTTCATAATATGCGCTCGATCGAGAGAGCATTGAAAGTTGCGGCAGAACGCTATATTACGGGAGATACGGTCAATATGGAATTGGAACGAGCTGTTGGGAGAGTGGTACGAGCTTTTGATCCCTGCATCGCCTGTGCAACGCATTAGTTGGTATCCCACTATTCTTTAAGATGGCATATACTTGTTTTCACCCCTAATTCCGTTAGAATGAGAATAACTAAATGATTGGAGGCATTCATGTATTATAGTGATTGGGAACCAAGCTTTGGATTTTTAATTTTTTATTTCATTTTTATTTTTGCGATTGTAGGTTTCTATCTGTACTGCAACTGGCGCATTTTTGAGAAGGCCGGTCGAAAAGGTTGGGAAGGACTGGTACCCGGGCATAGTACTGTAGAAATGTTTGAGATCGTGGGACGACCTGGATGGTGGTTTTTCTTGCTGTTGATCCCGATCGCCAATATCGTCATCGAGATCATGATTCTTTTTGAACTGGCAAAAGTGTTTGGAAAAGATACCGGTTTTGGCTTCGGACTCCTTTTCCTCTCTTTTATCTTCATGCCCATTCTGGCATTCGGTGATGCCGAGTATCAGGGTCCATTGACCCATGATGTCTAGGAAACAATATTGAATCAAAAAGGCAGCTCATCTGGCTGCCTTTTTGATTGGATGGCTTCGATTATTAAATAGGCTCTCTGCAAATCCGCGGTTGTGTGTGACAGCATACTATGCTCTGAAAGAAATGGAGTGCACCGACGTAGCAGCGATCGCTGATAAATGAGTGATCGGCTCACAGCGGGACTGTGGAAAAATATCAACCGTTTTGATTTGTTCTTTGTTGTCTTTAATCAGGGTAGCATTGTGTACCTTGAAACATCGGGATGATACTGTTGGATTTGCATAATCCTAGCCGAATGTTGAAAGGACTGAAGCCTCGCAAACATAGGATCGAGGAGATGGGCGTAGTATATATGACGAACAGGTTAATCACTGACCGATACAGATGATGATTGATGATGCACTGAAGCGCTTTGAAACGGTACTATTCTTGATAGAAGGTGTTCATTCATTAAATAAAAAATGAAAGAGGAAGGTTCGCGAATGGCAGAAAAATTCAAATTGTATAAATATCGTTGGGTGGTTTTGGCAGTTTTCATGTTTTTGAATCTCACCATGCAGATGCTGTGGATTACCTACGCCCCGATCACCGGTCCGGCGGCTACTTACTATGGTGTTACGGATTTGAAGATCGGGCTACTATCCATGGTCTTCATGATTGCTTTCATCCCGCTTTCTATACCGGTTTCCGGAATCATTGACAAGTATGGGTATCGCAAAGCGGTCTCCATCGGAGCTATCTTGATGGGTGTGTTCGGGTTGGTACGTGGATTTGCCGGCACAAATTACTCAATGGTGCTGATCAGCACTATTGGTATTGCGGTCGCCCAGCCCTTTTTATTGAATGCATGGACAACATTACCCGCGAAATGGTTTAGAAAAGAAGAAAGAGCCACCATCGTTGGTTTCATCACGCTCGCAAATCTGGTCGGTACTGGCGCTGGCATGGTACTTACTCCCATGCTGTTCGAAGGTGGAACATCCATTGCTACTATCCAATTAATTTATGGCGGTATTGCAGCATTATCATCTTTGCTCTTTGTTATTTTTGCTCGAGAAAATCCACCTACTCCACCCTGCGTCGAAGAGCAAGGAGTGCGCGCTTTGATGCTGGATGGGTTAAAGCATGCCACGAAAGTAAAGTCATTTTTAATGTTCTTGGCGATCTCTTTTGTTGGTCTTGGAATTTTTAACGGTGTTACTACCTGGGTTGAGGGCATCATCAGACCGCGCGGATTCACTCCTACGGATGCGGGTACATTGGGCGCATTGATGCTGGTTGGTGGGATACTGGGTGCAGTGGTTCTACCTGCTATCTCCGACAGGCAGCAGAAACGCCAACGCTTTCTCTATCTGGGTATAGCATTAGCCATTCCGGGATTGATCGGAATTACATTTGCAACTAATCCATTGATACTTTTTGCATCCGCTTTCGTTTTGGGTTTCTTCCTGGTCAGTGCAAACCCTATTGGCATGCAATATGCCACCGAAGTGACTTACCCCACACCCGAAGGAACTTCCAATGGTCTCATCCAATTATGCGGACAAGCTGCTGTTGTGTTTGTGTATGTCATGGAAGCCATGCGTACGGCAGATGGATCATTTACACCCTCGTTACTGCTTGCGGTAGCATTGCTGGGCGTATGTCTTATCCTTATTACTCAAATGAAAGATGTTAAAAAGAAAAGCTAAAAAGAGGATCACGGCACTAGACAAGACAATTTTGGTGGTTGATCTGGGAACCTATGATGTGAGGGGAACTCTGATCACCGTGGGCGGACAGGTTCTGAGTTGGGGAGAACCACTTTTCGGATATTCCGGAATTGGTGAGTTTTCAGCATACTTATAAACCAAAAACTGCCAATCGTACTGTCTACAATGAGCGCTTTGGGATATTCTGCTCTGTCTATAAGCGGATGAAAGGAAGTAAATAGCTGATTGGATTGGGGAATAAGTGAATTATTCCCCAATGATTTTCACCAGCACGCGCTTTTTCCGCTTTCCGTCGAATTCCCCATAAAAGATCTGTTCCCAAGGACCCAGATCCAGCTTCCCCTCTGTAATAGCAACCACTACTTCACGCCCCATGATCTGGCGTTTCATGTGCGCATCTGCATTATCCTCGCCGGTACGATTGTGTTGATATCCGCTGACCGGTTCATGAGGCGCGAGTTTTTCCAACCAGGTGTCGTAGTCGTGCAGCAGACCATTTTCATCATCGTTGATGTACACGCTGGCGGTAATGTGCATGGCATTCACTAAACAAAACCCCTCTTGAATGCCGCTTTCACTTACGCAGTTTTCAACTTGTGTGGTGATATTGAGATATGCTCTGCGGGAAGGGGTATCGAACCATAACTCCTCACGATAACTTTTCATGCTCGACTCCAAAAAAGATTTACTTGATTCTACTAGAATATTTCCATGGGATTCCCTTAATACAGTAAACTTAATCACTGAAGAGAGAATGGAAAACGAACAAATTTTTCAAGTTCATATGCCCGAAGTGGATATTCGTCCCGGTCTGGATGAGATCTTTGCTCAGGCAAAAAGCCTGGCAGCAGAAAAGACAATTCTGGCAGATGGAACCCATCTGCGCCGGGTTGTGATCGTATCTCCGGGACGACTGTTGTTAATAAAGGACTCCTATCCCCCCGATACGTTACCCCTGGAATCACGGATGGCGCTTGAAGAATTACTGCCGACCGATCGCTCTCTTAAAATCGCAGTGATAGCGTATACCTACATGGATGCACTACGAACTGATATCCGTAATGCGATCCCGTTTTTTGATTACCTGCTGGGATTCGCTTATCTGGGGCATGCGGTATGGATTTTTGAAGGGCACGCATCTGTACTGGAAATAGGTTGCCGTGGGGCGGATTATATACTGGTTGACCAACGCATGCTGCCCTTTCTGATAGAGGATTGGGAACAGATTGTTAAAATAAAGGCTGACGTGACAAATGTGCGCATTTTATCTATCCCTGATTATCGGTAAGAAGATTATATGTAATAAAAAGACCCCGCGGTTTCAGCGGGGTCTTTATCTAAACAGATTCCGATCTATGGGTAATCGTGATTTTCGAACAGGTTGTACGTAATGTAATCTTCGTCGAGGTTATAGAATTTAATGGCGATCTTTTCTTTCCATTGCAGTTCTGTAGGAATGGCAAAGGTTGCCTGGAATGATGCGCCGTCCGCCGAATTTAATCCAGCCACGTAATACCAGGTTTTTACCGCAGAAGCGCCATCTTTCATATACACACCAAACATATCATCCGCGGGGAAGTACTTGGTTTCCACAGTTACTGATACACCTTTTACAACCCCGATGATATTAAAGGTTGGGAAGTCGTTGGGTGTATGTGTGGTAGTGGTTGAAGAAGATGATGAAGAGGTGCTTGTAGTATAGTTGGAAGTATACGATGTGGTGTTATAGAAGAAATTGTAGCTATAGTATGGAGTAGTGGGGCTTTCAAGGCGAATAGCGATGATATTTTCTCCCTTTAGTTCATCCGGAATATAGAATTTTGCCTTGAATGATCCACCAGCACCAGTCCAAATCTTGGTGACCAAGATACCATTGATTCCTAGCGTACCGTTATATCCCATATAGACGTAATAGAGTTCGTTGGCGGGGAATAAATTGGTGCTGATGGTGACTGATTCATCCACAACAACGCTCATAATTCCAAAGGTGGGGTAGGTGGCTGCCTGGACGGGGGCGCAAATTACCAGGACCAGCAGCAATGTTATGAGTAGAACAAACTTCTTTTTCATGATTTCCTCCGTAATCAAACCTTTCGAGGGTAAAAACCCTTTTGTTCAATGAAAGCGGCGCAGCAGGAACAACACATACCCCTGCTTCAGCTTTCATTATAGCTAATTTTTAAAGGATGGCAATATCATTATTTGTTTTGCAACTATCATGCCAGATTATGTGAAAGACCTTCTTTTACATAGGTGTTGAGCTCCGCAATGCTGAGATCTTTAATGCCCAATTTATCAACGGTTCTTCCGGTACGGTAGTAGTCAGTCTTGTGAATGATGCATGCCAGGCGGATCATGCTGTCGATGCCGCGCACCGAAATGCCATATTGGCTGCCAAGCGAGGCAATAGGAACTAGGCTCATGGGCACATCTTCAAAAATATAACGGTGTGATAAAGTGGAAGGCGCTTTGATGCCATAATATCCGCTCTGATTATGGATGGCTTCGCGCAGGTCTTTGCCCTGCACATTGTAAGCAAGTTCCAGCCATTCCTGGGCTGTGCGAGCACGGATGCCAACCGACGAGGCAACGGTCACACGCTCGCGATCAAGTGCTTCCAGAACATATCCAACCGATGGAGTGACTCCATCAATATAGAACTCAAAATCACCGTGCGTTGATTCGATTCTGCCGGCGTTTAAAATTGTGAGTGCTGGATGAAAAATTGCACCCATATTATTCAATCCGGTATGGAGGACATCGATACCATCAATGAATTGTGGGTAAACATCTTCAATTGATTGGAGTACAAGTTTGGTCTTGGTTGCTGGAAGAGCTGCAATAGGCACTGCTTCTTTGATGCGGAAAATGCGTGCCTGGGCAGGGCCATCTGCGCGGCTTGCGTAAATAAATGTCTCCGCTTCTGCAATTACCATTTTTGCTTTACAGCCTTCACGGCGCAAGGTGGTATCAAACTCTATTGCGCCAAAAGTGCGCCCCGGATTCAGGAGAATGATCTGCCCATCCCGAACGTGGGGAGTGATCAATTTGGCAACATCTGCGTGACCCGAAGAAGGAACCACAACCATGATCACTTCCGCTGATTCCAACGCTTCCGCAATATCAGCAGTTGCTTTTTTAACCGTACCAAAACCCTGTGGACCACCTGGATAACTTTCCAGTTCAATTCCCTTGCGTTTTGCGATCACTTCTATATGGCTGAAGGTGCGATTGAAAAGAGTGACAGCTTTTCCCATTAACGCCAAATGGGCTGCCATGGCTTTTCCGCCATTACCAGCACCGATAACGGTATAGTTCTTTGGATATGTCATTTTGTCTCCTTCTTTAGAAGAATTGGGCAAGCCGTTGTTCTTCTGACTGTGGTTTACCACTTTCGTCAACGATTTCACAGGCACCATCAAGGATGATGGTTTTCATTGTTCCTCTGGCAAATTTATTATTACGAAGCTGTGGTGCATCCAGAATCCCCATTTTTACTGCACGTGTCAAATTCTCAGGATCTGTGAAAGGGTCATGCTCTGAATTCGTACTGAGATTATGGATGGCTTGTAGCGTGATTTGAGCCTCTTGCAGTAGATGTTCTTTTCGCTGTTGAATGACCAGATTATTAAGCATATCTGGCTGACCTTGCAGGGCGTTTTTAATTACCCTTTGTGCCATCAAGCTGGCTTCAATCACATCTTGCGCAGTTGCGGCATGATGTGCTTCGGTATGACCTACTATATGAACAATATCCGGCTTGAGCGCCATTTGTACATAAATGCTTGAAGCCAGGTGAGCCCGGGCAGCGTTTATTTCCAGTGGATAACTGAGCAGACCGGTGCGGGTTTGTTTCCAGATGCGAAAGTCTTTGTTCTCCAGTGAAGCGCTCAACTCAAGACACGCCAGCATTTTTGCCAGATCCATTTTATCAGAGGTGCCGGGTGGGCTATTGAACATCATTTGTGCAATGTAATCATGCGTGCCAAATGCTTTGGCATTGTAAGCTGCCAGGTAAGCTGCAACGACATACAAAACATCAGGTGCATCACGCATGCCCCAGTGATGGGATTCATTCAATTCAACCGGCACATCATGATCGCTATACCAACGGATCAAATTTTGATGCTCTCTAATGCTGGTTTCCAGGTCGAATGGGCCACGCCCGTCCATTTGATTGTACCAAAATAGAGGAATGGCAGCCCAGCAGATGTGAATTGTTTCGCAATACATTCCGGCTAAGCGGATAAGATCGTTTGTCCCTGAATAAGTGCGCATGAGGGGGTAATTTCCCTTGCGCGAGACTTGATAGAGGCGAATGTAATCATCCGGGCTGCGCACTGGTACTCCTCCCGCACCGGTACAGCGCGGATCTTGCTTGCCGGGATGAAAAAAATTCTCCTGTGCATCTTGATCGATCCCCAGTGATATAACATCCAGCACTTTGGCATTGGCGATTTGTTCGATACCTTCAACAGTTGCTCTAACAGTAGGTTGACCAAAATGGTGTCGCAATAAAGGGAAAGGTCTTTTCCAGAGAATCCGTTCAATTGCATTTTGGGGATAAATCGGAGTGCCGTGTTCGCTGACAGCGTCACCGCGCAGGAATGTAATGATCTCTTCGCGAGTCTGCGTGCCGTCAAAAATGGCGTCAAAGAAACCCAATTTCTTTGCTTTTTCTGCCACTGGCACAGTTCCGCCAAAGGCGAATTGGATTCCCTGGCTATGCAGATCATCCGCTGCTTCGGCAAATTCAGCCAGAAGCCTTTCACCGGTTTCGGGGGTAAGGCGATAGGAGACTGCAATGAGATCCGCTTTTTCCTCGCGTGCACTTTGCAGGATTTTTTCAACAGGAACGGCTGGACCTAAAAAAACAGTGTTCCATCCCAATTGCTCTGCCAGGCGCAAAAAATTATAGACCCCCGCAACATGCACACATTCACCCAACGCGCCAGCTACTACTGTTTTCATTTTCCTACTCCCACTTTATTTTTGTCCTCATGGGTGGTAAAAATCTGTTATAGGACATTTCAAGAAGTACGCCGATAGATTTGAAAGAAACTAATTCAGGAAGAACAAACGAAATATTTATTCAATATTACCAAAAAAAGGAGAATTATGAGTTCATTAAAAGTATTACTGGCTGGCGAATCATGGGTTTCCAGTTCCACCCATTATAAGGGCTGGGACTACTTCTCAAGCACAGTTTATGAAACCGGTGAGGGATATATTCGAGAAGCATTTGAAAAATCAGGCATTGAATTTACACATCTCCCTGGGCATCTGGCTGCTGAAAAATTCCCGCTCACTCTCAACGAGCTTCAAGCTTACGATGTTGTCATCTTGAGCGATCTGGGCGCGAATACTTTACTGCTGCATCCCGATACATGGCTGCATGGTAAATCAGTACCCAACCGCTTGCAGTTATTGGCAGATTGGGTTGCAGAGGGTGGTGCATTGATCATGTGTGGTGGTTATTATTCCTTCGCCGGTATTTATGGAGCTGCTAAATATTATCGTTCTCCCATTGAAGATATCTTGCCGGTGAAGATTTTTCCGTTTGACGATCGTGTGGAATGCCCTGAGGGCTTAACCGCCGAAGTATTATTGCCATCGCATCCATTGGTGAAAGGAATGGAAGGGAAATGGCCATTGTTGCTTGGGTTGAATGAATTGGAAATGAAAGAGGGAGCAGACCTGATTGTACGAGCGGGTAAATATCCACTTCTGGCTGTCAGGGATTATGGAAAAGGACGCACCATGATCTGGGCATCAGATATCGGACCGCACTGGTGTACCGTTGAATTTGCTGAATGGCATGGCTACACCAAACTCTGGGCAAATGCCGCTCACTGGTTGAGTAGAAAATAAAGGTTAAGAAAGTGACCGCCTTTGATTGATTGAAGGCGGTTTTTCTTGTTTTTACAAAGCTTTCGTTTGAATCGAGTACAATAAATTGATTATTATTATTTTACTGGTTACAAGGTGAGAATGAACGTATTACAGTCTATTGTTGATTTCATTGTCAATCAGGTTTTGCGCGAGCTGTCATTGTTTATGGGGCTGATTGTTCTGCTCGGCAGTCTTTTTCTTCACAAATCGTTCAAAGATACCCTGGCTTCTGTTCTAAAAACGATCGTTGGGATTCGTATATTACAGATCGGTACAAATGTGCTAGTTGAAGCATCCAAACCAATGATGAATATGCTAATCGAACGATTCGGCATTCAAGGTCGAATTGCCGACCCTTGGACGGGGGTGGGTGAGATCTTTGAACGCATGGATGCTGCACTGATTGGAAAAGTGGGCTTGTTGATGCTTGTGGCGTGGCTGTTACACCTGATCCTCTCCAGATTTACTCCCATCAAAGTCGTGTATCTAACAGGACACGTGGCTTTTGTGGATACTGTATTTGTGTTCTGGGGAGTTGTGATCATCACTGGGTGGAGTGACTGGCGTGCATTTATGCTGGCAGCTGTTTTGCTTGCCATCTACTGGTGGTTAAGCCCAAAACTTGTTTCTTTATTCATCAAAGATCTGGTCAAAGATAACCCGATCACGCTAGGACATGATCTTATGTATGGTAGCATCCTGGCTATCTTACTGGCGCGGGTTGGCGACAAAAAACAAAGTGCCGAAGACATGAAATTGCCAGGCTGGCTATCCATTTTCAAAGATTCGGTTATATCGTATGGATTGGTGATGGGAACGCTGTATACCGTGATTGGCATTGTAGTTGGACCAGAAATTGGGTCTCAATACTCTCAAGGGATGGCATCTGTTTTGTATGCTTTTATGCAAGGGATCAATGTGGCAGTAGGTATTGTTATTCTAGTGATGGGTGTACGCATGTTCCTTGATGAATTAATCCCTGCATTTGAAGGGTTTGCTAAAAAGGTGATCCCTGGTGCGATTGCCGCAATTGACATCCCGGTTTTTATGAGCTATTCCCCACAGGCGGCTTTATTAGGGTTTATGGTAACCTGCATTGGACTGATGGTTGGCATTCTATTGCAACTGTTGCTGGGCTCTGAATATGTGACAATCCCAAGCATTTTCACCATGTTTTTCGGAGGGAGTGTATTGGGGGTTTTTGCCAATATGAGCGGTGGATGGAAAGGGACAATTTTTGCCACCTTTGTTTTAGGGATCGTGATGATCTTCGGCGGAACCTGGTTTGCACAGGTCGTTGATTTACATTTAGCAGCTGGTGGACATCTGGATTATGCAGTTTTTTGGGCACCGATTTTTTCATTACTAAAATTGCTCACGAATCACTAAAGACAAATAGCCAATCGATCACTCACGCGAGAAGTTACGTAACCATGTTTTGATCTGAGAATCGATCAGGTTGCACGCCTCGCAGAATTTCACAATTTGCTGCTCTTCAGAGATCGCAAATGTTCAGGGAAAGATCAGGTATCATCACATACAGTGATAATGTAATCGAAAGGTAGCGCATTAAGTATTTTGTAACCAATTTTGAATATTGCTCGCCTGTATCGGTCCCAATTTCTTCCAATACATGAACGGTGAGGGGATGGATCATTGACAAATAAGATCAACGCTAAGGTAACGAACTGATCCGTAGTGTGCCGTAAAGACAATTTGGCAGACAGGAAAAATCGGTAAAAAATCTTACACAGTAATGACGTTCACACCCATCTCGCGGATCAATTCAACATCATGTTTTGGCGCATCAACATCCGTAATGATTACAGAAGCGATGGAAACCGGCCCCACCTGGATGGAACCCATGGCGCTGAATTTGGTGTGATCAGCAAGGATGATCAGATCTTGGACAGTTCCAATCATTTTGCGATCCGTTCTTACCTGTACCACATCACTGGCGGTTAAACCCTGCTTGGGATGAATACCTTTTACACCACGAAAAAATTTCGTGGCTACCAGACCCGAAAGAGCATCTTCGGTGATATGCCCAATCAGATCGAATTCACTGTGGCGCAATAACCCGCCCAGCACAATAGTAGAAATATTTTCAAATCTGGTTAATTGGTACGCTACATTAAGAGCGTTTGTTATGATCGTAAGACCTATTTTGTCGGAAAGAAAAGGGATCATTGCTTCGGTGGTGGAGCCGGTAGAAACAATGATCGTATCGTTATCCTGTACCAGATCAGCGGCAGCTTTGCCTATACGTTTTTTGGTATCTGCCTGTATCAAGGAACGGGGGAGAACAAAGGGATCAATTTTTTCATTTTTTCTCAATGCCCCGCCGCGAACCCGGATGAGATCGCCGGTCGATTCAAGATAATCTAGATCGCGTCGAATCGTAGCTTCGCTTACATTAATATATTTACTGAGTTCTTCAATATTCGCAGATTGATTGGAAATTAGATAATCTAGTATTCTTTGATGTCTGGTTTCTCGCATATCAACCTTTCACTGTATATGTGCAATTATATTTATACTTTCCTTTGTCATAAAAGACAAAAGAAATCAAAACCATAAAAACAATTTCAACTAATTCGCTAATAATATTACAACATATTGCAAAATTATACAATATATTGACTTAATATAAAAAATATTGTAATATTTTGACATAATTACAATTACAGTTTGTTTAACAATAGATTTTGAATGAGGAGATTTTATGCCGTTGAAGATTCGCACAGTCACTGGAGATATCAACCCGGAAAAATTAGGACCAACCAACATGCACGAGCATCTGATCCGCGATGCGGGAACGGTAGAAGTATTGCATGACAAAGATTTTTTAATGGATGATGCTGATAAAGCTGCCATAGAATTAGCGGATTTCCGCGATCACGGGGGTGGAGGTTTATTGGACGCACAACCCATCGGCTGTGGCAGAAATATCAACAAATATCTCTATATTGCTGAAAAAGTACCCCAGGTTCCCATTATTGCAACAACAGGTTTTCATAAGAGTGAATTCTATTTGCCCTCACATTGGGTCTTTGATTATACGATCGAAGAAATAGTGCCATTATTGCTCGCAGATGTTTATGAAGGGATCGAGATCAATGATTACAATGGCCCTTTGGTGAAACGCAGCTATGCCAAAGCAGGTGTGTTGAAATGCGCCACCAGTTATCAAAATGTTACCCCGACAGAAGAAAAAATGTGCCGGGCTGCTGCCCGCGTACAGAAAGAAACCGGGCTGGCTTTGATTACCCATACCCAGCAAGGAACCATGGGACAGGCACAAGTGGATATTTTCAAATCAGAGGGATTGGATCTCTCCAAAGTTGTTATCGGGCATATTGATCGGAACCCGGATCCATTCATGCTGCTGGACCTTGCAAAACAGGGCGTGAACCTTGAGTTTGATACACCCGGACGCATTAAATATCAGAGTGAATCGGTGACCGTGAAATGTCTACGAGCATTGCTTGATGCCGGGTACGAAGACCAGATCGTGTTTGCTGGAGATAGCGGAAGGCGTTCATATCTCAAAAGCTATGGTGGCGGACCGGGATATGCTTATAT
>CAYLUJ010000054.1:0-14604 GCA_964386805.1 uncultured Pelolinea sp.
AACATTTTCAGCAGGATTATCGTTATCGGAAACGGAGAATTCAAATCCTAACCGCATACCTGCATGGGGCGTGATCTGCAGAACGCTCCATGGGATGCGTACTTCCACGCGATAGATGCCCGCAGTGCTGGTAGAAGAAATATCGATCTGGTCAGAAATGGAGCCTTTTTGCGAAACCGGATACCACAGATACGCTTCTTTCACTCCGCTGGTGCTGCCTTTGCCGGGAGCGATCCCTATTTGAAAATCATCCTCATTGAGACTTTCGGAATAAAAGTCACCTGTCAGATCAGTATCAATGAGCAGTTCGATGCCGTCGCCTCTAAAGAGCACTTCTCCAGTCGCGTTTTGAACATAGGTATCATCTTTCACTTTCACGCCCACATACAGAAAACTCTCATCCCAACCCAGGATGAAGGATGCTTCACAGTCAGAATCGTTTTCCCAGGCTTTCAACCCGTACACAACATAATATGCCGGATACGCAACTGTGCTTTGCTTCCAATCTCCCCAATCTCCATCAAGGACAGGTTTTTTCGAGAGATATTTCGCAACCACGTGGCTTGCATCACGTTCAAGATCGGCAGTAGTGGTAGCCGGTGCAGCCGTTTGCGTAACGGAAGCCGTAATGGAAGAAGGAGAGGCAACCTGGCTGGCTACGCCAGCGGTGGGTGTGGGGAACTCAGCGAACATGGCTGTAAGTGTTTGAGAGGGTTGATCAAAAATGCTCTGCGTTTCTTCTTTTTGAAAGAAGGGGAAATTGCAGGCTGTGATCAAAATCAGCAGTGTAATTACCAAAAATACTTTTTTCTTCATATCTATTTTCCATTACCTTGATTATCCATATAGTATCATAACCACAATAGAAGTTAGTGAGAATGTCAGTTCTCGTTTGATTGAAGATATTGTAGAAGGATAAACCAAAATGGTTATCCGTTCACTCTATTTGATTCATAATGGGTTTGCAGTTGGTAAACCAATTCGGGTTCTTAATTGGATCTTGATTGTTATTCAAATAACAAAAAAGAAGAAGCTGACTAAAAAGTCAGCCAGGGAAAGAAGAATAAAGAAAAGAAAAATCCAGACTTTGGGGACAGCCTCAAGTATTCATTTTTGGGGTTTTCACAGAGTTGTCGATTTCTATCCCTTGGTGGGTGACAGAGGATTCGCTTGCGCTCACCATGAAGTATGGACAGGGATTTGTCACCCTGAAGGAGCGCAGCGAATGAAGGGCCTGGTCAAAAGGATGTTTGTGAGAATAGTCTGTCGCAATGATGTTTGTTCATCTTCAAACCTGTAGGGATTTTTTCCTGCCCTTTTGCTTTGGCGCGTATAGAAACGCGCCCTACGAAAAATTGATAACGGGATTTCCTTTTTTTGTTTTGGCGTGTATGAAAACATGTTCGACAAAATTCCCGTAGGGCAGGATTCTTTCCTGCCTTTATTGTTTTGGCGCGTATAGAAACGCGCCCTTTTTTCGTCATTCCGACAGAGCGCCGCGGCGGAGGAATCTCCATTTCTGATGAGAATCTCTTTTAGAAATCCCTTTTCCATGTTTCGTCAGCTAAAGGTGAGTATAATCCTCAGCTTTAGCTGTTACTAAAGCACAATTCAACTGAAATACAAGCATAAACGATCTATTAATGCGGAAAGGTTTTATTGTGCCGCTTTAACTCTCCGTATTCAGTTGCAATTCGGACAAAAACAGGATGGGGATATTTTTCATCCGATGTCAACTTTCCTTTTTCTTGCGCGTCTTGAAATACACCATCAGCACAATGCATAGGATGATAGAAATCAGCGCCAGAACATCCTGAAGCAGGATTCCGATATTCCTCCAATCCGCATAGACCATCCATGGCCAGCTTATCATATCCAGAGGAAGACCCAACAGAGGAGAGATGACCTCTGCTTTTCCCTGCAGGCTTCTGCTGATCAAACCCGTGATCCCATACACCAGACCCGCAACACAATAGATAATGAGGATACGTATTAATACCCACCTGAAAAAATTCTTCATTATTCTCCTTTCAACTGTGTATCCGTCACTTTTTTCTCTTGGGGCGGAAAGGTGCTGTCATACTGTTCCAACTGCTCCTGATCGATATTGAAAAATACATCATCCAGATGGACCCTTCCGGAAATCCCCTGCAAACTGCCCTCAGTCAATTCCTTCGCCATGAACGCATCGAAGTTTTCCCCTTCGGTGGTGCTGATGGCAAATTTTTGGGCGGCTTCAAATCCAAAACGCCGATAGTAGGCGGGATCGCCGAAGATAATTACAGCCTTATATCCCATCTTTTTCGCAAGTTCCAGGGTATGCCTGATCAACAGGCTGCCGATGCCCTGCCCCTGATAAGCAGGCAGCACGCCCACTGGACCAAAGGTGAGCACCTCCTGCTCCTTTCCGGATTCGGAAACCACTTTGCATTTTGAGTACACGATGTTCCCCACAACGTTACCATCCAGTTCAGCTACGAAATCCAACTCCGGAATGAAACTGGATGAATTGCGCAAATTGTGCAAGATAAAATGTTCGTCACAACCGGGTTTGTAGATATTCCAGAAAGCTTCACGCGTCAGTTCTTCAACAATGCGGCGATCTTTTTCTTCTTCAAGACGCAGATTGATGTTCAATTCGATCCTCCATTTCAATCATGTTCAGACAATTTTCTCTCGTCATGAAAGCATTTTTATGATTTAGCTCATTATATCTATTTCAATACTGCGCAACCCACCCGCACATGAGCTATTCACCATGCCCAGCTTCATTAAAGGATATGGTATTCTGCAATCGCGATCTTTTCTGCGGCGGGATCGGATTCCCCGCAGAGTGCCCTTGTGAACGCAACTCCGTTATGCTGTAAAATGATCTCCAGAAAATACAGGAAGATACCCATATCGATGGAATTGAAATAAGGAAGTTTCTTTGCCAGTATGAAAGATTTGATCACAGTATTGCGGTACACCTGAATACGATGATCCCCACTGACAACCCGCCAGGGCTGTGAATTGCAGGCGCTGGGAGCATAATGCACCACATCCGCTATATCCCGATAGAATTCCCCTTCCCAGATCATTTCCACTTCCTTACGGTTGCATTCTGCAATATCCTGCCGGAAATCTTGCGGACGGCTTTTTCCAAAGGCGATCATGATCACATACTCCAAACCGTCATATTGCTTTTCTTTTGGCTTCGCCAGACCAACCCAACAAGCCCCAATATTCTGTGCGGCAAAGAACAGATCCATCTGCTCGAGCATATATCCGGCATTGAGAAGGTAGTGAGCACTTTGTTCGCTGTACATCAGCAAGCAGTATTCTCCGAATCTGGCAGTGGTTTCTTCTCTTTTGACGATCTTGAAGCTGACCCGGATATCTTTATCCAGCGGTTCGAGAGTTTGAATTTGCTTCTGTATCGCCTGCATTTCTTTCTCAGAAATGGCTAATCCTTCAGCAAACTTTCTCATTGATTTTCTTTTGAAGAGCATGTCATAGAATTCTTCCATCCTTGCATTCTCCCTTGTTATTTATATACGAACAATGCGCAAATTTATTTGCTTAGTGTAGTCACAAAATTTTTAACTGTCAAAGGAATTCATAAAATTGGTGGGGTGATCAGGCTGAACACATCAAAAATCTAATCTTCAGATAGTTTCTTTAAATTGAGAATCTGCCACTCCCGTTCTTCTGCAACAACCCCCATATCTCCCGGATATTTCAAATTCATAACTTTTACTGCATAATCAGAAGCTACCATGGCATGCTCGCGCATATGTCCCGTACCAACCGCCTGCCCGGCAGCGCGCAGCGCGCTCTGGACGACCATATCTTCACAGCTCTTTGCCAGGCGATGAACTTGAAATCCGGCTTGCCGAACGTCGTGTACCTGAGCATTTCCCTGCTGCCACGCCTGATTCGCGGCAAAAGCCTGCTGGATCACGGCATTGTTTTGATAATCAAAACCGATCCGTTCCAGAATATGGGCAGCCAGTTTTAACGACCACTGAGCCAGGATGATCTGAGAGGTCTGTTCGGATAACTGTTCCAACTGCTGGCGCAATTGCGGGCAATCCTGAATTTTGATCTTCGGCTTGGTAGGCATGGGTTCCTTTTTTACAATATTTCTTTAGAAAAACATATTTTAAGCGAAGATTGCAAAATCAATACCTTACTTCCGCTCGAGCAGAGCGACTGTCTCCATATGGTAGGTCTGCGGGAACATATCAAAGAGAACAATTTTCTCCACAGTAAATCCCTTTTCACCAAGCCGTTGGATATCCCTTGCCAGCGTGGCGGGGTCGCAAGAAACATAGATCAGTGTGGCAACACCACTTTCAACCAGCGCCTCGATCACCCGCTCGTGCAGCCCGGCGCGTGGCGGATCACATACCGCCAGTTCCGCTTTCAGCTCTAGAGCAGGCAAGACCTCTTCGGCTGCTCCTTCATATAAAGAGACGTTTTCCAACGCATCCAGGTTGATCACAAAATCCCGGCAGGCATCTGAGTTGCTTTCCACAGCTATCAAATTCTGGACAAGCGGCGCCAAGAAACGGGAAAAAAGCCCTACCCCTGCATACAGATCCAACACTGTGTACGGCGCTTTTTTCTCGACAATGGTCTTGAGATAAGATACCAATTTCTCAGCCACCCCATCGTTCACCTGGAAGAATGATCCGTTAGAGAGATGGAAGGGCACATTTTTGATCCACATGGTCAGCGCGTCTTCCCCGCTCAAAACGATACCCTCATTTCCTATCCGGTGCACCATGTTCACTGGCATGTCCACCGCGATCTCCGGTATTTCCCCTTCTTCCCCCTCCAGCGTGATCATCAATTCAGCATCACTATTCTGGCGCATCTCAATGCGCGTGATGCCGGTATTCTGCTCCAGGGTTAAGTTAGCCCAAAAATCTTGAATAGCCTGTTGAGGCAGCCAACAGCGGGTAAGCTCGAAAATGTCATTCGAATTGCGTTTCATCAATCCCAGCTTCCCATCCGGCAGGGGATGAAACTGCATGACATTGCGGTATCCGTAAGGTTGATCGGATGGAAAAACTTCGATCGCTCCTGTGTACTCCACATGACCGAGGCGTTGCAACTGCTCCAGCAGGATGTCTTTTTTGTACTGCACCTGCGCCTCATAGCGGATATGCTGGTACTGGCATCCGCCGCACACCCCAAAGTGGGAGCAGGGCGCTTCGACACGCAGATCAGAGGGAGCTAAAATTTCAACCACCTCGGCACGCGCATATTTCTGCTTATCATCCACAATGCGGATGGACACTTTTTCGCCGGGAATGACATTGGGTATGAAAACAGCTCGCCCATCTGCCAAATGAGAAAAACCATCACCACCATAAGCCAGTAATTCAACAATAACATGTTCTAGATCAGAATTATTCATTGGAGCAGTTCATCAAGACGATTTCATAATATTGAGAAAACGCGTATTGCTGATGGGATGGTGTGCAATGATCTTCCCGTCATAAGAAATACAAAATGCTCCAAATGGGCACGGCACATCTTGAGCTTTCTCTGCATCATCAATTTCAACAAGCCTTACCGGAATATTCATCGAATCTGCAGATTCGATGATCGCATTCACATTCTTTACCGAGTATGGGCATTGAGCCGAGCGGTAAATGACCACGTCCTTATCGGATGAACCTGATTGTGAGGCGATTGGCAAAAATGCTGGATCAGCAACTGTTTTATCGAATTTCAATGCACACAACTCAAAATCAGGAAGTGCCTTATCCACGATTTCAAATCCATTTTTAATGAATATCATATTATCTGCCATAAAAGAACCTTTGCGGGTAACCACTGCCACCCCCTTAAAACCCTTCTCCTTCGCATCGCTGATGCATTCAGAGAGGAGCAATGTTGCAAAACCTTTCCCTTTGAATTCCTTCTTGAACCCGACAAAAAGACAATGAATGAACAGATATTCTTCTGCACTCACCGGACGATGCGCATATTTCCCCGGAATATATTCGATCATCCCCTGGGTTCCTCCCCCTTCTACAACAAGAACTTTGATAGTGAGACCCAGTGGTTGATACTTCCTCATCCAATCTATCTTCCGCTGCAATTCAACATGCTTTTGTACATCTTTATACCCACAGACACCATACTTACCGATGTTTTCTGGAGTAAGTGTAATGATTTCAATTTTATCCATTTCCTTCACCTCATGCGACCATCACCCCAATTTTATTGAATAAGTCATTGCTTCTTGTTAATGATTCCAATGCAAGAATTTATTAAATTTTATCATCATTGAATTAAGATTCCTGGTGTTTTTTACAACGCGAAGATGTACGCTTTGATACACCTAAATACCGTTGAATAAAACCAATATTGTATTCAGTAAATCGATCTGTAAAAATTTTTGTTAAAGGCTTGCGGAAAAATTAAAAATATGGTTAAAACCAGTTATAATAAAAAAATGCGTACACAAAATTTATATAAATTCACAAGTATTTTACTATTTGCAGTGCTATTCCTCACTGCATGCAATGGCACTGCTGCTGACGCCACACCAACCCCTGATACCGATAGCATCGTCGCCACCTCTATAGTGCAGACCATGCAAGCCATGGCAGAGACCCAAGCTGCTCAGGTGACCCCGACACTAGCCAGTACTGCCACTTCCGCAGTTCTTCCTTCCGTTACCCCGGCTACTGTAAGTCTCCCCACCTCTACTGTCCAGACTGTATCGCTGCCAGCCAACTGCCTGATCGCCGGTCTGGTGAGCGAGACCATCCCTGATGGCACTGTTATCGGCAGGGGAAGCAGCTTCACCAAAACCTGGTCCATCCGCAACGGCGGCACCTGCACCTGGGGCACCAATTACAAGATGGTCTTCGAAAGCGGCGAAAAGCTCGGCGCAACCGTTGACAGCGTGGCTCTCACCCAAAGCGTGGCTCCCGGCATGATGACTTCTGTTAGTGTCAAAATGACTGCTCCTAATGTCGATGGTACCTACATCGGCTACTGGGACCTGCTGTCTGACGCGGGCGTGCTGGTGGGTCGTTTCTCGGTCAACATCTACGTGGGGGTCGCCACCGCGGCGCCCTTCTCCGTCACCAGCGTGACCTATCCGGGCAGTTTCACAGGGCTCGCCTGTGATGGGTCAAATAACAACTCTATTCCGATTACTATCAAAACAGACGGAGCAGGGACAGTGAGCTTCACACTTTCAGATATCAATCATGTTACTCCAGATGTTGGGGATGATATCACAGTCACCAGCGCAGGTACTTACACCATTTACTACAACATGATATTCCCGACTTTGGCTACTGGTGATGGGGTGGATGTGGATATATCGGTTTACATTAATAATCCCAACCACCAGACCTTCTTGTTGAAAAATTCAGATGGAGTATGTAAATAACCATACTTAATCCACAAAAACAGCCTTCAAATGAACTGCACCCCAAAAGTTGGACACAAACCAACTAGAGGAGGTGCAGTTTTTATGACCAAATTTACAATAGCGGAACAGTGAGAGGCTATAAAGGGGTCAGGCAAAGCATGTCCAGAAAAGGCAACTGTTATGACAATTGTGTGATTGAAAACTTTTTTGGTTTGCTGAAAACTGAGTTCTTTCATAACCAGACTTTTTCTTCGATTGAAAACTTTAAACATGACCTATTTGAATACACCGATTCCTACGATAATCGGAGAATCAAGATTAAACTAAAAGGACTGAGTTCTGTTCAGTTCAGGACTCAATCCTTCATTTCTACCTAAATACTGTCTAAAATTTGTTACACTAGCCTTGTGGGGCTGCCTTTTTTAGTTAATAGACATGTAATTCTTGATCCTATTCACAAACCAGATAATCATTTTCTTGATTCATTGAAACCACGGAAATTAAAGACTTCTCCGTTACATGAATGTCATCTAAAACAATTTGGATATAGTTTTGGTTTTGATCGAATTGAAGCGTTTTCATGTAATAAGCGCTTGAATTATATTTCTGAATTTCGTAAGTTTGTGTAGAAATTGGAAATTCAATTCTTACAATATATTCAGCCCCCTTTTTATATGTAGAGGATATAGCGCCAGTCTCTGGATTTCCATCCAGATCAATATATACTTCAAGATTAGAAGCATTTGAGAGGCTTTCCAGGTAGATATAAACATTCAAATCATTATTCTCAAGAATTGTGCTGACTTTTACAATATCAAGGTTTGTTTGTTCAATATCTCCTTTAGGATCTAATATTTCTTCATTTACATTACAAAACGCAGATGGTTGAGGGGTTTTTGTTGGTGCCAACGTAGGAGTTTCATAATTCTCTGGATATGGTGTGATGGTTGGAACAATATGATTCTTTGTTTGCATCAGTTCACTAACTGTTGTAATTGTTTGTGTTTGAGTAGATATTGGAGTAGACACAAGAGTTATTGGAGAAAATGGAGGGATTCCCCAAACTTTAATAAAACCTACCTCGTCAATTGATACCAAGGAATTACAATCAGGGGAGAACAATAATCCGATGATTGAAGTGTTATGGGATTTTTGTTCATAAATAATTTGATTTTTTTCCGTATCTATGAATTTAATAAATCCATCATTAGAACCAATTGCTATCATTCCATTACTGCTACAAAATGAAATGGTTTTAGGTCTTACTTCAAGATCTTTATCCACTCTTATTTGACTTACTGTTTCTTTTTTTGAAAAATCATAAAAGATTATTTCATAGTAATTTGAATCATAGATGTTATGTAATGTATATGCAATTACATTTTCATTTATAAATACGGGTGTTGTGGCAAATAAATTGTTTTCTATTGATTTCTCAAAAACTATTTTCCCATCTATTATTGAACTAACTATCATTTTTGAACTATTTTCATAAAATTCAATTCCAATTTCATAACCAGCATATCTGTTTGTAGAATAATTTTTTTCAGTGGATTTTATATATATTTCTTCACACTCAATATTCATTTTTAAAAAAGAAAAAATACATCGAGGATTTACAGACTGGTAAAAATTACCAGGGTTATGAATTGAAATAATATGACTGGAATAAAAACTAATTTTGTTCGAATCAATAAATTCTGCTTTCTCCAATAACTGCCCCTGTTCATACCAGGCATTATCTGTGCTAAACAAATTATTTAATGGATCAATGATTATTCCTTTATTGGTCAATTGTATTGTTGAAAAACCTGTTGCGTAGGTATCATACTGTCCTATTTCTATATTTGAGACAAGATCATATACTACTATTTTAAGAAAATATTCCTCCATACCAGCTAGATATGGGAAATAGTTCCATTCATACCAGTCACTTTTGTATATATCAAAATAGGCTACTTTTGTTCCATCTTCAGAAAAGATTGGTGACATTCGTTTAGGTTCATACCCTTGATTGGCAAATTGCTGCCAATTATCATTCCATTTAAATAATTCAATTGAATTAATAATTTCATCAGTAAATTTGTTCTTAACTATCATTTCCCCTTTATCAAATTCTGCGGTTAACATTTCACCCGGGCTAAAGATATTACGATCGATCGCAACATCCTCTGATATTTCGAACCAATCCCCAGTGTTCCAAAACCTATATTTTGAACCGGTACTTCTGGAATAATCCATAGTGACCAAAATGCTCGAATCTTTAGAAAACTTTATTGGGTAAAATAAGGAAGAATTACCCGATGAGGCTTTTTCCAACAATTCAGTCTTGTCTTCCTCGATGTTTATTACTTCGAACATAGCCTGATCTCTGTTTATATCCGCATACCTCACAGCTATCAGATTCCCTTCCGAATTAATTATTATATTGGGAGGAGGTGTTGTAACCTCGTAAGTATCAGGAAAATTGTAATCTTTATGAAAAATCAAATCACCTTGAACAGAAAATACCCAGATTCCCTCTCTGTTCATTAAAGCAATTTTGTTTCCATCAGGCGTAATTGTTAGATCAGACTGCCAACTGAATGCATAATAATTTATATAATCAAGATGTGAATCGATCCTTTTTATTAGTTCTTTATTATCATTGTAAATATAGATCCCTTCTGTTGTACCAATGACAACAATTTTCCCATCCTCACTGATTTTTCCAATATAGGCAGGAAATGCATTTGCAACTGCTATGAGTTCAAGCGACGAAATATTACCAGCGGTGATCCTATTATTTAATGTTACTGGTAAGGGTGTATTTAATAAAACTGGCAACTCAGGGGTTGGGGGTATAGTTGGAATTTCAATTGGAGTAGAAGATTCAGTAATCATTGATTTTTGTGTAGATATGGTGGTTGGGATCTGTTGTATGGGTTGGCTGCATCCACAAAGCTCGAAACAAAATATAACGAAGAGAATTAGCAATTTCCAATTTTTCTTTACCATTTCCCCTCCTAATATTAAATAAGGCTATTTTCTATCAAGCTTAAATCACGATATTTTATTATATAACCTGATTATAGGAACATCGTCAATACTTTTTATGAATATTGATCGGTAGATCATTTCAGTTACTTTTGATAATTAAATTATTCTGAGTTGGTAAATGAATCTTATTTTTGCTATTAAAATAAGAGCGGAGAGGGTGGGATTCGAACCCACGGTACCTTGCGGTACACACGCTCTCCAGGCGTGCGCGTTAGGCCAGACTACGCAACCTCTCCTTGCAAAAACAATATGAAATTGTGCCGCGAAATTATAACATGAGATGTTTAAAAACTTGAAAATAAACACAAGATTTCGACAAAATGGATTTCAAAAAAGGGTAATTATGGCAGCAACCATCAGAAAAATGAAGATCGATGATTACGAACAGGCGCTCGACCTGTGGCAGCGCACCCCCGGCATGGGCTTAAGCAAGGCAGATGAAAAAGGAGAAATTCAAAGATTCCTGAAGAAAAACAGCTCTTTATGTTATGCCGCCTTTGCAGATGGAACACTGGTAGGAACTATCTTATGCGGTGAAGATGGACGGCGTGGGTACCTCTACCATCTGGCAGTGGATGTGAATTATCAAAAAACAGGCATCGGAAAAAATCTGGTGCAAAAGAGTCTGCAAGCACTGCACAAACGGGGCATTCAAAAATGCCATCTGTTCGTTATTTCTGAAAATACATCCGGTATCGCTTTTTGGGCACATAACGGTTGGGAGCTGCGCAAAGATATCGAAATCATGTCGATCGACCTTTAATGGTATATTTGTCTAATTTACTTGCCAGGAAGAATCTCGTATCGTAATACCAAACGCCGATCGTCCTGGATAGATTGTGGAGGATTTTTTGGGAAAATTCTTGCTCCGGCGCATCCTTGCCATTCCCATCACATTTATATTGATCACCATGGTTCTGTATGGTGTCATTATGCTCGCACCCGTTGAATCGCGCATTGATCTGTATATGCCAGATTCTCCAAAAGCTTCAAGCGATCCCGCCATTCAAGCGCGCATGAAGCAACAGGTCATCGAGCGTTATCATTTGGATGAACCCTATATCAATCAATATTTTTTCTGGCTTACAAATTTGCTAAAAGGGAATTGGGGCTACAGCCCGGTTCTCAACAATAATGTCCTCACCGAAATTTTAAATCGTACCCCGGCAACCCTGGAATTGCTTTTCTACTGCATGCTGCTCTATATCCCGCTTGGATTAATTGCCGGCGTTCATGCAGCCTATAAAAAAGAAAAAGGGGCTGATCATCTCTTTCGCTTATCTGCATTTATTGGGGCAGCCATCCCTGACTTCATCTTATCCATCATTTTATTGGCTTTTCTCTATGTGAACCTGGGCTGGTTCGCTCCCGAAAGATTGAGCATTCATAATAACCTTTTTGTGAATTCAGCAGATTTCACCGCATATACCGGCTTTATGACGATCGACGGTTTCCTCAACCAACGTGCGGATATCTCTCTGGACGCTTTTCGCCACCTGGTCATGCCCGTTTTTACCCTGTGCATCGCGCAGTGGGCAACTTTAGGGAGAATAACCCGTAATGCCACCATTGAAGAAATGAACAAAGATTATATCAATGCTGCCCGTGCCAGAGGTCTTTCAGAAAAGCAGATCGTCTGGAGACATGCTTTTCGCAATGCGCTGGGACCTGCCCTCAACAGCAGCGCTCTTTCCACCGCCATGCTCATCACCAACGTATTCGTGGTTGAAAGAATCTTCAATATCAATGGTGTTTCAGAAATGATCAGCATGTTTGGACCAATGGTACCGGATGCAGCAGCAGTTTTGGGGTTTGGAGTTTATTGTGTGGTCTTGGTCTTATTGCTTATGTTTATTCTAGATTTACTGCAGGCTATCCTGCTCCCCAGAACCCGAAAGGGAATGATCGAAAATGCCTGATAACGCGCTACAAGCATTGGAAAAAGCACAGCGTGCCCTGCAAAAGAAAAATGCACAGGAAGCGCTGTATTGGGCAACTGCAGCGGTGAAGACAGACCCTTCACTGGTCGAAGCCTGGTTGATCCTGGCAGCGGTCAGCAGCCCACAGCAAAGCAAGATATATCTAGAAAAAGCCCTGCATCTCGATCCGGGTAATCGCAAAGCGCTGAATGGTCTGGCGTGGGTGGAACAGAAAATGCGTGAAAAACCTGCCGATAGCCATGCTGAGCACGACACCACGGAAATTCCACTGACGGAATTGAAGGGTTCTATCGAACATTATTTTCATATCGGTCGAAAAAAGCAATCCCACACCCGGTCAAGTTCGAGAAGAGTTCGCTGGCAAAGCGTGGCTGCAATTCTGCTGTGCACGCTATTCATCGCCATTGCCGTTGCAGCACCACTGCTTGCCCCCCCTGTTGATGCAAAGAATCCCTCCTATTACAGGCAGATCGGTTCGGGCGTTTCGCGAAAACCTCAATACCCCAGCCAGGAAGCTCCGCTCGGAACAGTGGATCGCTCGTATGACATCTACTATTCCATGATCTGGGGAACCCGCCAATCACTCATATTCGGATTATCCACCGCCCTGCTTACCGCGTTCATTGGCACTGTTATCGGCACCGTCAGCGCATACGTTGGCGGAAATTTCGATAATCTCATCATGCGCATAACGGATGCATTTCTCAGCTTTCCCACTATCTGCGCAGTTGCTCTTTTTTCTCAACTGCAGTCCCTGCTTTCTCCCGAACAATACGGGGCAGTACTTTCAGCATGGGGAAGTAGTACTGTGGTAGAACCCAACCTTATGCAAAAGGTCATTCTGAATGCCAATCCCATCTTTCTGGCGCTGGTTCTTTTTTCCTGGATGCCTTATACCCGTATCATCCACACCCAGGTGTTGGAGATCAAGCAGACCCAGTATATTGATGCTGCCCATGTGGTAGGTGTGAGAGGATGGCGTATCATCTGGAAACACATCCTCCCAAATGCCATCTCCCCCATCATCGTACTGGCAACCAGGGATATCGGGCGCATGGTCATCATCCAGGCGACCTTCACATACATCGGTTTAGGCGGTGAATCAGCCTGGGCAACCATGCTGCAGTTGGGAAGCAAATGGATCATTGGACCCGGTGGTTCTCTTTTCAACCATTGGTGGGTATATTTGCCGATCACACTCATGCTGGTATTATTCAGTCTAAGCTGGAACTTATTGGGAGACGAGTTCAATGTGCATATGAATCCCCAGGCAAATGGGGTTAAGTATTAAGATATACAGAATGAATTGGAGAACAAATGAAGAATCAATTTAAACAGGAAACATGGATGGGGATTCTATGCGGGTGTGTCTTTGCACTGGTTGTTTGGGGATATGATGGATATCTGCTCTCCAAAGCCAATGCAGCTTTACCCTGGCTGAAACTGGCGATAGGCATCTTGCCATGTGCTGTTGTTGGTGGTCTGGCTGGTTGGTTGACGATGAAGATCAACAATATGATCGTACGCATGTTCCTTTGGATTTCCGTTGCAATTTTCTTCAGCTTTTTGACCAGCTTCATCCCATTTACAGTTTCTCCTATCATTTACCGTGTCGCTTTCCCGGAAATCGGAGAGCGTATTCTCTATAACGCACCCGATGCCATTAATGCGCGCCGCTTTATCACGATCGTCATGACTGTCATATTTCTCTTGATCGCCGGGCTTATTTTTGAAAATGTAAACGACTCCATCCGCAATTCACGGGGGATCGTAGGAGGATTTTTTTCTGCGGTCTTTCTTCTGGCATTCTTCGCCGGAGCCGGTTATACCGCCGACAGTAATTTCAATGCTGATCTGCGAGCACCGGTCGTTGCTTTGGATGAAAAACTGGAATATGTAGCAACGGTGGATATCGCTACCCTTGATGAAACAGAAACGCGTGCACTGAAAAGATTTACAAAATTGGATGTTAATTTTCAAGGTCCACGGCGTTTGTTGATCACCACATTTGACGAGTTGATCTCTCAAGTGACAATAACGGTCGATTTTAACGGCACTTTTGCGGAATGTTCAGTAATGAACGGTCGTGCATCCTCTTGTAAAATGGTGGAAAGTAATCAAACCGGAAATTAATTTCGCAAGTTTATTGCACTTTTTTCAGGCTTCTTGTATAATTGCATGCACTTGGGCGGTTAGCTCAGTTGGTTAGAGCGTTGCGTTGACATCGCAAAGGTCGTA
>CAYLUJ010000055.1:0-14392 GCA_964386805.1 uncultured Pelolinea sp.
GGTACGGTCAGGTCCAGTGCTTGTGTAAAAACATTCCAGCCAAACCCCGCATTAACCGGTCTCCCACTATTTTTCCTGAGGATCATCTCTGGATGGTCAATGGCGAAATCACTATTAGGATGTAATATAAAGGGTGCCAACCACAAGCCAGGCGTGTGGCCTGAACTTGAGATCTTTTCAGCAAGTGGTTTAACACCTTGCGGAAATCCTTTTCGGAACGTATACCAATCGCCGATTTCTTTTTGAAAACCATCATCAATTTGAATTAATGAGAGTGGCATTTCCGCTTTTAACTCATTGATTGTTTTAAGATTACGCAGGATTTTGTCTGCATTGATATTCTGATAAAACTGATACCAGGAGCACCAACCGGTAAACACTTTCGATTGAAAAGCGATTTTATTCTCGCGAGCAGCCAGATCAAAGTAAAGTTTCGTGCTTTCACTATCGGAACCTTCCACCAGCATAAAGATTGCCCAATCTGTTTGCAGAGCTGCATGTACATCCAGGCGAACGCCATCGGCATCAGCCCACATGCCGATATCTGGATGTTTCCAACTGGTCAATGCAATGTGCCCGAATTGTTCTTTTTGCGATAAAAATCCGATCAAACAACCTTTTTCCTTTTCTTTATCCCAAAGAACACCAAACATATCGGTAATACTGGCATACTGATTCGTGTTCTTCAATCCTGCATCCACGATCATCGGGTTTTGCAAAAATCCGAGGTGCGAGCGCAACTGGGGATTCGCCCGGGTTGTGACGCCACTAAATGACCAAGATTGCCAACCATTCACGAAAAAAGATAGTGCGGCAGGGGTGCTCTCGCTCCGCAAACACGGCTCTCTTGTACCTTGTGGTTTGCTGATCAGATCAATTCTCTCGATCAAAACCGATCGTGAACCCTGGTTTGCAACTTTCACTCTCCACAAGAGAGCAGGTTTTTCTTTAAAAATTGAAAAAAGAACTTGAATTTCCAATCCAGCGATCGAAGATTGCGGGTGAAAAACGATCTGGTCGCGATGAGAAAATAAGCCAGTTCCGCTTGTTTTTTGAACGGAATCCCTATCCAAAACCAGCGGCATGGTAAAGGGTTCATTTTTATACCAGCCAGAAATAACAATCTGTGTTCCTTTAATTGCGGGAAAATCCGCAGTGGCAGACTCAATCGAGAAGGTGCCATTCTGCGGGTCAACAGAAAAAGCAATTAATGAGTTTGTATATTGGTTCATTGACTATCCCCATTTCACAACTATGGATTGATATCCGGAGAATCTACTCCTCTGATATAGCGATAAAAATCGAATTGACCTCGTTCGGCTAAGTAAATCAAACGATCTTTGAATATCCAGCCATAAGGATCGCTTTCCAATATCATTGACCCAGCAGCATACACATAATCCATTCCGATCGCATCCAGATATTGATAGGCTTGCGCATTTTTCAATTGTTCAAAATATTCACTGCTGTTTATCAAACCATCCAGATTCACAATGGTTCTATCTTTGATGAAATACGCAATCACTCCCCCACCGGTCATTCCGATAATATCCCCCGGCTTAGTTTGCTCCTCAACAAATTTCGTCTCCAGAATATACTGGTGTTGACTCGCATCGCCTTCTTTGTATGAATATTCTTTTAGCATGGGAATAGCTAAGTTAAGAATTAGAATCAGGCAAAATCCACCCACCAGCATTTGAGAAGCAAGGGTTCCATAAAGATATCTTTTGTACCTTCTGAGAATACTTTCTACAAAGATTCCAAACAACATAACCGTACAGAGAATCTCCGGAATCCAATACCAGTATTTCGCATGCAAATAACCAGTAGCTTTATAGCTAAACAAATGGAAAACACAGCCAACGAAGAGAGGGAAAAATGCCATATCACGCATAGCTTTTTGAATAAAACCTTTCTTTCTATAGACAAGCCATGCAATAAAAATCAACACCAGCGCCCAGATAAGAACACCAAAATCGCGCTTAAAATTCCCCAATACCAGGGATTCCTGGGGAAGACCTGTTGCCCGTGCCACAACTTCGATTAGCAGATTCACCGGAGCGGTGATGAGCCACCAGGGTCCTTCTTTGGTAGTAGGATTGAACCAGCTTCCCAACACTTTTCCAAGCGTCTTCAAGGGCTGCCCATATACAGTGAGTGGTAGGGTGCCCCACCATCGTTTAATAGTTCCACTGATAGGCATGTACGAGCCAGCATACGCATTATTGAAAAGCATATACACAATCAATAAAACCAGGATGGGACCAAAATAAGACACTGCATTGACCAACCACTTTTTTCCATTTTTCGACCAGGAAATGTCTTCTGAATAATCCCGCTTTTTGGAATGCATATAAAAGATGTAGACAAGTCTCCAACCAAGCATAAGAAACAAGGAAATGACAAAGTCAATGATCAATACGGTGCGTGGGAATCCCAAAAAGACGTGCAGAACATCGTGCAGAAGAAAAATCACACCAGCTGTAAAAATAGTAGATAATCCTAGACCAAGTACACCGTTCAGGATCTGTTTCTTTATAGATACTGAAGAATCACACACATAACCTTTGAAGGCATACTGGAACACTATTTTTGAAACCAAAGAAAGGACAAAGAAAATATATAAAAATGGCAGGAAGTTGAAAATATTATTCGTATTCTGTACCCGTAGATAATAAGCGATCATGGCAGATAGAAAACCAACCAGCGCATCCAAAAGAACTTGCCAACGCAATGTCGTCTTGCGAAATACCACCCAGATGCCCATGATAACGACTATAAAAATGGTATCCAAACGGCTAAGTAAAAGAAGAATTCCCAATAGACTCATTACAAGAAAATTTTTTAGTTTTAATTCCCGTTCTTCGAAGGAGGATAAGTAACTGAGAGCTGCCACCAGTGCAAAAGCAGTCAAGCCCGATTCAAGTCCCAGCTTGGAGGTTAATTCGTGAATGGTTGGCAAAAAGGTCCAAAATATAGCGACAAACCAACCCGTTTCTTTGGAGAACTTCTTCGCAAAAAAGCGATATAACAAAATCCCCGTAGCCGCATTGAACAAAGCCAGAATCATGATAATAATGCGCAGAGGTAAATAGAGATTGATTTTCGCCAGACTGAACACCGGTATACAGATCAGCATCCATAATGGATGAAATCCATTGGTTGGACTAATTCCATCAAACGTGATACCTCGCCCCTCGGCAATATTGCGAGCGGTAACAAAATAATAAAAAGCATCATCCGTTTGGAACCAATTCAGCAGCCGTGATTCAGGAGAAAAAGCCACAAAAGCATGCAATGCAAGAATGACAACCAACAACAAGATTTCAAATGGTATTTTCTTTGTCTTCATTTTCCTGTCCATTCATGGGTGTGAATTTATTATAGCGTATGGTAAAAAAGGAAGGCAGAATTTGAATTTCCACCTTCCTCTCTACGATATTCATTATGATAATCCAGTGATCTTGCCAGTTACCGGATCGATGTCGATATCCATAAATGCCGGTCGGGTGGGTAACCCGGGCATGGTGCTGATCTCGCCCGCCAGTGGATAGAGGAAACCTGCACCCGCAGAAAGGCGAATATCCCGAATCGGGAAGCGATATCCTTTTGGTACACCCTTTAATTCCTGGTCATGGCTCAAGCTCAAATGCGTTTTTGCCATACAAATGGGTAATCCGGCATAACCAAGTTTGGTGAACTCTTCGATCTTCTTTTCGGCTTCCGGAGCATAATCCACCTCATCCGCACCATATACCTGCTTTACAATAGTCTCGATCTTTTTCTTGATAGGCCAATCTAAAGGATATAGAAATTGGAAATTAGTGGGTTTTTCAGCCGCTTTAATGACCGCTTCAGCTAACTCCACTGCGCCGGCTCCCCCCATTTCCCAATGATTGGTAATGACGCAATCATCTGCCAGACCCGATGCACGAACTTCCTGTTGGATAAGTTCAAGTTCAGCGTCTGAATCGGTCACAAAACGATTGATCGCCACAACGGTGGGGATACCATATTGTCGAGCGATGCCAATATGATGAAAAAGATGATCTAACCCATTCCGTAGCAGATCCAGATTTTCTTCTTTATATGCTTTATCAAGCACCTGACCGGCAGTGACCTTGGGTCCACCTCCGTGCATTTTCAAAGCACGTACTGTTGCCACCAGTACCACCACATCGGGTTTCAAACCCGAATAGCGGCATTTTATATCAAAGAATTTTTCCATACCCATATCAGAACCAAAACCGGATTCGGTAACCACATAATCTGCTAATTTTAAACCGATCTGGTCAGCCAGAATGGAACTGTTGCCATGCGCAATATTTGCAAATGGTCCGGCATGTACAAAGACTGGCGTACCCTCAAGAGTCTGCAGCAGGTTGGGTTTAATGGCATCTGCCATCAGAACCGTCAATGCTCCCGCAATACCCAGATCTTCTGCGCTGATCGGCTCGCCTTTTTTGCTTAAAGCCACCACCATCTTTCCCAAACGGTCGCGCATATCTTCCAGGCTGGTAGCCAGTGCCAGCACAGCCATGATCTCACTGGCAACCGTGATATAGAACCCGGTCTTCCGTTCCGCACCACTTTCCTGTGGACCTTCCCCAACCGTGATACCACGTAAGAAACGGTCATTGGTATCAATGCCGCGCATCCAATAGATTTGTTCGGGGTCAATATCCAACCGTACCAGTTTGGCTTTCTGTTCTTCCGATAGCTTCCCCAGCTGTTCTGGGTTAATGCCCAATTTTTTCAACCGCCCGATCTGCCCACGACCGATCTGGAAGGCGCCGTTTTTATCCTGGGGATATAAACGGCGGAACAGTGCATCATCTGTTTGATGATTTTCATGATACAAGCGTGTTTCTACGGCAGCAGCCAGTAAATTATTGGCAGCCGTTACAGCATGAATATCACCTGTTAAATGCAGATTCAGGTCTTCCATGGGAATAACCTGACTGTACCCACCACCGGCTGCTCCACCCTTGATGCCAAAGGTAGGGCCTTGGCTGGGTTGGCGCAGGCAGGTCACCACACGTTTATGCAAATGAGCTCCCAACGCCTGACTGAGCCCAACTGTGGTAGTGGTCTTCCCCTCCCCTAGTGGGGTCGGATTGATGGCAGTGACATCAATATATTTTCCATTGGGTAGATCTTTCAAGCGCTCTAGTACATCCAGTTTTACTTTCGCTTTATGTGGTCCATATAGTTCCAATTCTTCCGGGAGGATTCCCAAGTCTTCTGCCACATCACTGATCGGGCGTAAAACTGCCGCCTGGGCAATCTCAATATCGGTTGGAACAGGTTTATGAATTTCCAATTTGGTTGTGCGAAAAGGTTTTTGTTCTTTTTGCATTTTCATCCCTCTTTCTGTATATCAATCCGTTTGAGCAGGATTCACCAATTTCTTCTGGGCTGGAGTTTGCATCAGCAAATACCCAAGCGCAGAAATCGTACAGATGATCCCACCGGCATACCAAACCCAATTGGGATTGTAATTATCCATAATGATACCAGCAGCTAGCGGTCCAACCGCGTTAGCAGTTCCAAAACTAAGATTGAAGACTGCCATATACCTACCCCGCATTCTTTCAGGAGCAAGTTTAGCGATAATCGATTGCAAGATTGGAGAACTGATCATTTCTCCAATAGTGATGATCGCCATCGCCAGAAGAAAGAGAGGATAAGACCCAACAAAGCCATACATACTAAATCCAATGGCATACAGTATGTTTCCGAAGAACATCAAAAGCATGGGTCGATAACCACTGATCCTACGCGTGATCCAAAACTGCATGAAGACCACCATGATAGCATTAAGGGAAAGGATATATCCATATTTCTGGGATGAGATGCCATATATATCTCGTAAGAAGACCGAGAGGCTGGAACTCATTTGCATATACACCAGATTCGTCAGCAGTGTCAGAAAAAGTATCCCAATAAAAAACCAGTCTTTTAAAATGACCCCGTATCCGCCAAAAGTTTTCAACAGGCTCTGTTCCGGGTGATCCTCGCTTGGTTTTGGTTTTGTTTCAGGGATCTTAAAAAACACAACACAGGCGGTAATCATACTAATCACGAAATCAGCCACAAACAGATAAAAGTAGCTGTAACCTGCCAACAAACCGCCGATGGCAGGCCCGAAAGTCACTGATAAATTCACAGCTACCCGCAGGATACTGAATCCCTGGGTGCGCTGTTTTACTGGCAAAATATCTGCCATCATGGCGTTTACCGCTGGACCACCTATATTGGTCAACAGTCCAGTGATGACGGTAAAAATCAAAAATGTTTCATAATTGGGGATAAATCCCATTAATAAACTGCTGGTTCCACTCAAAATAATGCCAGCCAGCAGCATTTTTTTACGTCCGAATTTATCGGTCAATGCCCCACTCATCATATTCCCAAAGAACATGGCAGAAGTGTGCAGCATAAAAATGTAGCCGACTTCCGTCATACCCACGCCAAAGCGTTCCGTAATGTAGAGAGAGAAGAATGGGAATAAGAGTGACCCGCCCAGTCGGTCAATGAACATGGCACCGATCAGGGTCCAAAATGTCGATGAAAAACCCTTGTAAGTCTCTTTAATGTTTTTGAACAATGTTACGTTTACTCCTGAGTGACCGGTGCAAGTCTCTTCTGAACATGTGTATTCATGATTAAATAACCACACATGGTCACCAGGCAAATACTGCCAGCAATCGTCCAAACCAGGTCAGGATTGAGATTATCCATCACCAAACCGGCAAAAAATGTGCTGAAAATATTGGGCACACCCCAGCTCAAGTTAGCAAAAGCATTATAACGCCCACGTTTATCTTCGGGAGCAAGATTCGCGATTAACCCGCTGGATGTTGGAATATGCACCATTTCCCCCAATGTGATAATTGCCATCGCAACCATGAACATCCAGTATTGATCAACAAACCCGATCATGGAAAAACCGATTCCATACAGAACGGTCGCCAGTGCCATCATATGCATGGGAGATTTTTTCCGCGTTCCCCGCGTGATGCTAAATTGGAATAGAACAACAAGGATGGCATTCATACTCATCAACCAACCGTAGCCCTTAGCCGGAATGGCATGCTGCTGATTGAGATAAACGGATAGAGTGCTATACATTTGGCTATAGACAAATATGAGCAACATGGAAATGAATACATATGCCATGAACAGCTTATCAGAGGTTACTTGCCCATATCCCTTGAACGTTTGCAATAACGTCTCTTTTTCACTTTCCTCACTAGCTTGTGGTTTGGTTTCAGGTATTTTCCAGATGACGATCAAAGCAGTAATGATGCTGGCGATTGCGTCACAAATAAACACCAGCATATATGATCTACTTGCCAGCAAACCACCCAGCGCTGGACCAACGATCCAAGCCAAGTTTCCGACCACACGGATAATTCCAAATCCTTCAGCGCGCTTTTCAACTGGCAGCATATCCGTGGTCATAGCTCCGCGCGCCGGACCGGCAATATCCGAAAGCATCCCTACTACAGTCGAAACAAGAACAAAACCCCATAGACTATTTACCACACCCATCAAGATAGCGCTGGTAGCAGAAAGGATCAGCCCTGCTACAAGCATGGTTTTGCGACCGATCTTATCTGTCAGAGCGCCACCCAACATATTTCCAATCACGCCAGAAATTGCCCAGATACCAAATAATAAGCCAATGGTGGTCATATTGACACCAAACTTTTGGGCTATATACAGCGAATAGAAAGGCTGGATCATGGTTCCACCCACCCGGTCGATGAAAGTGGCTCCTGCCAGTATTTGAAAGCTCTTCGGATACTCGTTAAAGGTTGAAGTGATTTTCTTGAACAACGTTCCCTCCAAGATGTTGATGCAAGAAAGTAAGTATACCGCGCATTCCCTCTGCGAGAAAATAAGCTTACGATATAATCTTAAATATGATGAAAAAGCAGGAAATCAGCGTTGGAAGGGTGCTTCCAGTAGGATTGATTCTCACCGCTATTGGCGGAGTAGGTCTGGTTTTTATCTTCTTGAATACACAACCTTTTATTGGTCCACGCTGGTTGTTATTCTTTTTTACAACACTGCTCGCATGTGGTTTAGGTCTTCCTACTATTACCGTGGCTCAAATACGCTTTTCTAAAAAGAATCTAACTGAGGGAGTTCTCCTGCGGGAATCAATCCTATTTGCAATCTACATTGACCTTTTATTGTGGCTGCAGCTTGGTCGAGTTCTTACTAATTTCATCATCTTTCTGTTGGGAGCAGGTTTTGTATTGCTTGAAATTTTTCTGCGCATCAGTGAGAAAGCAGTTTTCTTTGCAGGAGATAAAAAACGTGACTGATTCTATTCATCTCCCCTCTATTGATATGCTTCTTCACTTGAAGGAGACCTCACCTCTATTGGAAACTTTCGGGCATGAACTGGTTGTTGATGCCTTACGCCAAACGGTGGATACCCTACGCCAAGCAGGAAAAGTATGTGCGGAAAAGAGAATTATTGAAGAAAGTAGAAACTTGCTGTTTGATTGGACCACTCCAACGCTGGTTCCGGTCATTAATGCCAGTGGAGTCATCTTGCATACCAATCTGGGGCGTGCTCCTCTTTCAGAAACTACCTATCAAGAGATGAAAAATATTGCTGTATCGTTCAACAATCTTGAATACGATCTTGATGCAGGAAAACGCGGCAAGCGTTCTGTGCACGCCGAACAGATACTCACCCGGCTTACTGGAGCTGAAAGTGCGTACGTAGTCAACAATAACGCTGCAGCAGTTCTTCTAGTGCTAACAGCTTTAGCACAGAAAAAGCGAGTGCTGGTTTCGCGAACGCAGATGGTGGAAATCGGTGGGGGGTTTCGAGTTCCAGATGTGATGCGCCAATCGGGGGCAAAACTGGTAGAGATTGGAACCACCAATCGCCTGCATCTCTACGACTACGAAAACGCACTGCAAGAATCGGCTGCCATGGTATTGTGCGCACACCACTCCAATTTTAAGATCGTGGGGTTCACAAGTGAACCATCTTTAGAAGAGATCTGCGCTCTGGCACATCAAAAAGGAGCACTGGTATTTCATGATCTGGGCTCCGGAGCACTGTTGGATACCGCGAGATTTGGATTACTTCATGAACCCATGGTCCAGGAATCTCTGCAAGCGGGAGCGGATGTGGTCAGCTTCTCCGGTGACAAACTGCTGGGAGGTCCGCAGGCGGGTATTATCCTAGGGAAGAAAGAACTAATAGATAAAATCAAAAAGCATCCCCTGGCAAGGGCTTTGCGACCTGATAAACTTTGCTTGGCTGGAGTCAGCAATACACTGTTGGCTTATTTAACCGGCAAAGCTGAGAAAGAGATACCTGTTTGGCAAATGATCAGCCTTTCCGCACAAACCATTCACCAACGTGTTATACATTGGAAAGAAATTCTCGGCTGTGGTGATATTATTGAAGGACGTTCCATGATCGGTGGTGGAAGTTTACCTGAAGAAAGCCTGCCAACCACCCTGTTAACATTTGAATTGAATAAACCTGATAAATTCCTCAGGAAATTGCGTGAGCAGGACACTCCGATCATTGCCAGAATCGAAAACGGGCACGTTCTATTTGATCCGCGAACGGTGCTTGTTCATCAGGAGACCAATTTTCTGGATACACTCAAGCATGTTTTAATAAATTGGAAAGAATAACAAGGAGCTGGTTATGAAACAAGACCTGGACCATATCATGCAAGAACAAGACATTGATGCTCTATGGATTAGCGGTGCCGCACAAAACAATCCGGATATGGTGTACTTTGCAGGGATTCATCATGTAAGCAGTGCCGATCTGATCAAGGTTCGTGGTCAGGAACCGGTTCTGTTTTATAACAGTATGGAACGGGAAGAAGCAGCTAAAACCGGATTGCATGTGATGGGGTACGATGAGAAATATCCCATGCGAAAATACCTGCAAACAACCAATGGAAATTTCCTTCAAGCAGCCGCTCTGCGCTATAAGGACATTTTCGCTGACTTTGGAATTTACGATAAGAAAATTGCTGTCGCCGGGAAATTTGACCTCAGCGCTTTTTATGCATTGATCAGTGCTGTAAAAGAATTGTTACCAAATGCAGAATTCACTGGTCGTTTTACGGAAAGTACCATTAAATTAGCACGGTTGATAAAGAGCCCGGATGAGGTGGAGCATATCCGCAAGATGGGTAAGATCACCACGGAAGTGGTGGGAAACACCGCCGATTTTCTCAGTAACTGCTCTGCCAAACAAAACATGCTCGTGGATGACAAAGGAACCCCGGTAACGATCGGGCTGGTTAAAGCCATGATCCGTAGATGGCTGGCAGAAAAAGGAGCCGAAGCCCCCGAAGATACTATTTTCTCCATTGGCAGAGATGCAGGAGTTCCTCATAATTCAGGAAACGATCAAAGTTTTATGGAATTGGGGAAAACCATTGTCTTCGATATCTTCCCTTGTGAAGCTGGTGGTGGATATTTTTATGATTTCACGCGCACCTGGTGTTTAGGGCATGCCCCCGATGAAATTCAAAAGGTCTATCAGGACGTGTATGTTGTACATCAAGCCATGGTGAAGTCCTTTAGATCAAATACTCCCTTCCGTGATTATCAAGCAGATACCTGTCGCATGTTCCGTGAATTCGGATACAAGACCATTGAAGAGGATTCCGAAACCGTAGAAGGGTATGTGCATAGTTTGGGTCATGGGTTGGGTTTGGACGTTCATGAAAGTCCTTTCAGCGGGATGGGTTCCAGTCAGCGCGACGTATTACAGCCGGGGATGGTTTTTACCGTTGAACCCGGTCTGTATTATCCTTCCAAGGGATTCGGTGTAAGAATTGAAGATACGGTGTACCTGAACGAGCAGGGAAAGATCGAAGTGCTAGCCGATTTTCCCTATCAGCTTGTTCTCCCCGTAAAAGAGTAAGAGGTCTATGGAAGAACAACTTAGCGAGAGAAAGAGCATTCGTATTTTAGGAATCGAAACATCCTGCGACGAAACGGCTGCTGCCGTATTGGAAAATGGATCACAAATACTCAGCGACGTTGTGGCTTCGCAAGCTGACCTGCATGCCAAATATGGAGGAGTTTTCCCTGAAATAGCATCACGGGAACATATCAAGACCATTTATGCAGTCGTGGACCAAGCTCTGAAAGATGCTCACTTGGGCATTCGTGAATTGGATGCCATCGCCGTCACCCGCGGACCCGGATTAGCCGGATCCTTAGTAGTAGGAATGAACATGGCAAAGGGTCTCAGTCTGGCGAGCGGCATCCCGTTGATCGGGATCAATCACCTGGAAGGTCATCTCTATTCCGCCTGGATTCCTCAGGAGAGCCCTGACTATCAGGAACCCCAATTCCCGGTAGTCGCCTTGATCGTTTCGGGCGGTCATTCTTCTCTGGTTTTAATGCATGATCATCTTACCTATACGCATCTCGGTCGCACACTGGATGATGCAGCCGGAGAAGCGTTTGATAAGGTCGCCCGCCTGCTTGACCTGCCCTACCCCGGAGGACCATCCATTCAAAAAGCGGCTGAAAACGGTAATGGTCAGGCATTTCAATTCCCGCGCGCCTGGCTCGAAGGAAGCTGGGATTTCTCTTTCAGCGGTTTGAAGACCGCGGTTCTACGCACTCTGCAAGAACTACATGCCGATGGACGACCAGTGCTCGTTGAAAATCTAGCTGCCAGTTTTCAAGCTGCGGTAGTGGATGTGCTTTGTCAGAAAACATTGAGCGCAGCTCGCCAGTTTCATGCAGGGAGTATTCTGGTGGCAGGCGGAGTTTCCGCCAATCGAGCCTTACGCAAAGCTTTTACCGACCAGAAGGAATTTACTGTTCATATTCCTCCCCTCAAATTATGTACGGATAATGCAGTGATGATCACCACCGCCGGTTATTATCGTTTTACCCACGGATTCAAAGACGATCTCACTATGGATGTGCTTCCAAACTGGCCATTAGTTCCAACTTCATAAAATGAAAAAGAAAAAGAATCTGAAAAACGATCATGTCGTTTTCAAGCAAGTGCGCTCTGTCCACGTTGGAAGCAGAGTATTCTGAATCAGAACGATTTATTAATTTCTACAATGCAGTCTTGGAGTCGGATATGGATTTACCTGACAAGAGAAAACCTAGCCCGAGGGATTCTATTAAGGAGAGAAGATGGATGCAAAAGTAATCTGGAAAAAGAAAATGAGTTTTGAAGGTACAGCCGACAGCGGCTTTAAAGTCCCGCTGGGAACATTCGCCGAGCTTGGTGGGGATGATGATGGTTTCCGCCCGCTGGAACTTCTTGCGATCGGACTGGCGGGCTGCACCGCCATGGATGTCATTTCTATTCTCACCAAGAAAAAACAAGACGTAAAGAACTTTGAGGTCCGCGTGCACGCTGATCGCGCTGAAGAACATCCCAAAGTGTTCACACACCTGACCATTGAATACATCGTCAGTGGGAAAGGTCTGGATCGAGCAGCAGTGGAACGGGCAGTGGAACTTTCAGAAACCAAGTATTGTCCAGCACAAGCCATGTTCAAGAAAGTCGCACCCATCGATCTGGTGATCACACTAAATGAACTGTAGAAACCATTTAAATTTCTACAAATTGAACTATAGAGCGTTAATAAAGCCAATCTAGGGAATCACAATGGAAATCCGTCGCGCTACGCTCGAAACATGCCACACAGCAACGGGTCTGGTAGTTACCATTGATGTATTGCGTGCTTTTACAACCGCTGCATATCTCTTCCATGCCGGTGTGAAAGAAATAATTCTCGTGTCAGGCGTGGATGAAGCATTCAATCTACGCAGGGAGATGCCAGATTGTATCATCGTGGGTGAAGTGGATGGAATTCGAGTTCCGGGATTTGACCTCGGGAACTCTCCGCCCGAAATACAGCCGAGCAGTCGAATCAGGAAACGTGTGATACAACGAACAACCGCCGGAACGCAAGGTGTAGTACTCGCGGCGAAAGCAAGCATAATTCTCACAGCAGCTCTAACCAATGTGACTGCCACGGTACGTGCCATCAGAAACCTTGCTCCAGATAATGTGACATTAATTCAAACCGGGCTTTTTCCAGAAGAGGGTTGGGGAGATGAAGATGTGGCTTGTGCAGATACAATTGAAAACATGTTGTTAGGAAAAAATATTGATTGGGACAATATATCCTGCCGAGTCCGTTCATCGCGATCGGGACTCCACTATGATGGAACACGCTCAGATTTTCCACTCAAAGATTTAGAGCTGGCTCTCAGGTACGATTGTTTCAACTTTGCCATGGCGGTGGAGAGGAAGAATAATCTGTATAGAATGCACTGCATAGAGATATAAAGCACACAATAAAACTCAAGGAAATCCGATCCTAAGTGAATTCTGACAAGCCCTGGTCAGAGATTTCCTTATAGATCAAGCCATCTGGCTGCCATAGCCGGCAGCTCTTCCACCGGTCCACGTTTTTGTGTGCAGAGCGGAAGAGAATTCAGGAATAATTGCCCATATTGTTTATTAACAATGCGGCTATCCAATACAGCCACCACCCCGCGATCAGATTTTGTACGGATAAGGCGTCCAAATCCCTGTCGAAAACGCAAGATCGCTTCTGGGATTTGATATTCTTGGAAAGGATTTTCGAAGGTTTCAGAACGGGCAGTGATAATCGGATCACTGGGAACATCAAACGGCAAGCGCACGATCACCAGTACCGAGAGCGCTTGACCAGGCACATCCACACCTTCCCAGAAAGAACGGGTTCCCAGCAAAACAGCCCGATCAGTAGCCCGGAATGTTTCCAGCAGGGCATTGGAAGATGGTCCCTCCCCCTGTTCAAAGACCTGAATATGATCTTTATTAAGAAGGGGAGTGATGCTCCTTGATGTTAATCGCAATTGTTTATATGATGTAAAAAGCGCCAGCATGCGCCCGCCAGTGGCTTTTGCCAAGCGCAGCAGAGTGCGTTCCACCCATAATTGATATTGGCTGCGGTCAATAGGCTCTGGCATATCGGTGGGTAGATACAGCAGCGTGGAAGTTTCAAAATCAAAAGGTGACCCCAACAGCAATTCATCTGCAGCTTCTGCATTCAAACGGCTGCGCAAATAATCAAATTCACCATTTGTCGTCAATGTCGCTGAGGTCAGTATGACACTCTGTTTTTCGTTCCAGAGGTATTTCTCCATTAATGGACCAATGTGCAGAGGAGCGATATTCACAGACAACTTCTCAGAACGTGGTTCTATCTCAAGCCAGTAGACATTGGTCGGGTCGGGTTCATAGATCAGAGAGGAAAAATTAGTCAGTGTTTCTTGAAAACGGCGTGTCAGGCGTGCCAGTTCGGTAACACTTTCATTCACTTCCAATTCTTCGGCAAAATCCAGATCGGAT
>CAYLUJ010000056.1:0-13962 GCA_964386805.1 uncultured Pelolinea sp.
ATGCGCATTGACCTATGATGGATTGCTTAGCGGGAAAGATTACATCCGATTTATGCTGACGGGTAACTATGCCACCGACGTTTCGGATGCCTCTGGTACTTTAATGTTCGATGTAAAGAACAGGGTTTGGTCAAAACCTCTTTGTGATTTTCTAGGGATGGAAAGTACCCAATTACCGGAGGTATATGAGTCCTATGAAATAACAGGAAGAGTCAGTGATGAGGTTAAGGTGCTCCTGGGTCTGAAGGGGGAAGTGCTCGTTGTCGGTGGAGCTGGAGACCAAGCGGCCGGTGCTGTCGGAACGGGTACCGTGGAAGAAGGCATTGTATCTGTGAACCTGGGTACTTCTGGAGTAGTCTTTGCGGCGCATAATGATTACATCGTAGATCCAGATTGCCGGCTGCACGCATTTTGCCATGCGAATGGTAAATATCATACGATGGGCGTCATGCTTTCAGCGGCGAGCTGCCTGAAATGGTGGATTGATAAAGCCCAGGTCGGTATGGATTTTGATACGGTCCTTAAAGGAGCAGAAGAGGCAGGTTCAAGCCAGGGATTGATTTTTCTTCCTTACTTGATGGGTGAGAGGACTCCTTATCCTGATCCGAATGCGAAGGGGTGTTTTTTGGGCATGGATATGAATACAAGTCAGGGTAATATAACCCGCGCGCTACTTGAGGGAGTAGCTTTTGGTCTCAGGGATTCGCTTGAAATCCTTAAAGATCTCAAGATCCCAGTCAACCACATCAGGGTCATTGGTGGCGGTGCCAGAAGCTCTCTCTGGAAACAGATACTGGCAGACACTTTTCGAATGGAGATTGAAGAAATCAACACTCATCAAGGCGGAGGGCTCGGTAGCGCAATACTGGCTGCGGTGGGCGCAGGTTTTTACAAGACGGTAGATGAAGGTTGCCAGAAATTGATCAAGGTAGTCAATAAAATTAACCCAATTGAAGAAGATGCAGAATACCTTAACCAGCTCTATCCGAGATATCAGGCAGGGTACCAGGCATTAAAAGAATGGTTTGAAACTAGTCGGTAATGTTAAGAAAGTAATTATGTGCCCCTAGAAGGAAAAATGCATCTGATGGGTGGATGAATGAAAAAGGATATCTCGACAATGATGATCACCCGAGATGACTCTCACTACTCGAATATCATCCCTTATCGTACCGATGGGATTGAACAATATAAACTACTGCCCAGACTGTATCGTTTTGGTCTGCGTCGTATAGCGTGCAGCATAAGAAAAAGCATGCGTTCCTCTACTTCGATGTTGTATGACGTTTCCTTTAATACCGAAGTCGTAGAGGAGGTATGGTATGCCATTGGCAAGAAAACTGGATCATACAGTAATACCCTTTTGACTGAATTCCATGTCAACTTCCCATTGAGGTCAGGAAACCTATTATGAAGAGGCTTTGCTATTAGACAGAGAATGCCGTAGAACGGTATAGATTTTCATTAAATACAAAAAAGGAGATTAATCATGAAACCGTATCAAGATGTGAATTTGCCCATAGGGGAGCGCGTGAACGATTTAATGTCACGTATGACATTAGAGCAAAAAGTCGCTCAACTGCAGTGTTTGATGTTCATGGGTGGCAATGTGGAAGATTCTTTAAAGGAGTTTCCCAATGGTCTTGGCACCATGACCGGATTTGGAGGAACCCCATCCATTGAAGGGAATATTGATTTTTCTAATAAGGCACAGAAAGCTGTAATTGAGAAGAATGACTTGGGTATCCCGGTCTTGCAACACTGTGAAGCACTTACCGGTATGAATGCAGGTGGTGGCACCATATTTCCCTCTGCAATAGGTCTCGGAGCCACATGGAATCCTGATACTATCGAAAAAATGACAGAAATCATCCGGAAACAAATGGTGGCGGTTGGCATCAGACACGCTCTTTCGCCTGTAATGGATATCGCACGGGATCCGAGATGGGGTAGAGTTGGTGAAACCTATGGTGAAGACCCAACTTTGTGTGCAGCCATGAGCGTCGCGTTTACCCGAGGTCTTCAAGGAGATAATCTGAAGGATGGGGTCGCAGCGACTTCAAAGCACTTCTTGGGATACGGCTTTTCGGATGGAGGCTTGAATATGGCTTCCAATCCGATTCCACCCCGGGAACTCCGTGAAGCCTTTGGGAAACCTTTCCAGGCAGCTATCACGGAAGCAAATCTTGAATGTGTGATGAACTCCTACGGGACAATTGATGGTGAAATGATCATCAAATCCGAGCATATTCTGACTGATCTCCTGCGCGATGAGATGGGATTCAAAGGTACTGTCGTCTCTGATTACATGTCGATCAACCGTGCAGTAGGGTTAAAAGTGAGTGAAGATGCTGCGGCGGCGGGTGTGGAAGCCTTAGAAGCCGGTCTGGATGTGGAACTACCCATGCCATACGGATACACACAAACCCTGGTTGATGCAGTTAGAGAGGGAAAATTAGAGGAAGCATATGTTGATCGAGCTCTCCGGCGTATCCTTACTACCAAGTTTAAACTGGGATTGTTTGAGAATCCTTATGCACGCGAAGAGCTAATCCCTGAAGCGTATGATCCTCAAAGAACCAAAGCTCATAGTCTGAAAGCTGCGCATGAAGCAATCGTTTTATTGAAAAACGAGGGCATTCTGCCTTTGCGCAAGGATATAAAGAAGATTGCTGTTATTGGTCCACATGGAGACTCGCTACGGCTTTTATTTGGTTGCTACACATATCCTGCGTCGATTGAGATGGCAATGGGTGGTTCAATGACTGAAATGGCTGGAACAATGGAAGGATTTGCCGCTGCCGAGGCAACTCCCAAATCTCCCTTGTTTGAAGGGAGTAGAGTCCGCTCGGAAGCTCCAGTCGTGACAGAAACCATCAAGGCGATGTTCAGCCAGAAAACACCAACCATTCTGGCATCGATAAAAGCAAAGTGCCCGGATGCTGAGGTTGTTTATGAAAAAGGATGCGATATTGCTGGAACCAATCGCGAAGGCTTTGATTCTGCCATTACTGCAGCTAAATCCGCTGATGTGGTCATTCTGACATTAGGTGGCAAGTACGGCTGGGGAAGCAACTGCACGACTGGTGAGGGCATTGATACCGATGATATTGGTCTGACGGGTGTCCAGGAAGAACTCGCGAAATTGATTTTTGGGACAGGAACCCCCTGTGTCATGGTACATATGGATGCAAAGCCGCTTTCCAGCGAGTTCATTGCTGAAAACTTCCCTGCTATCCTTGAAAACTGGTTCCCTGGAGATACCGGTGGTGAGGCTCTGGCTGATGTTCTATTTGGTGACTATAATCCTGCCGGACGTCTGCCCGTGACTGCTGCGAGAAATGCAGGTCAGATCCCTATTTATGCAATGCATCGCCATGGTAATAGTTATAGAAAAATAAAAACAATGATCTTGAATGATTATGTTGACGGATCCAAACTACCCCTCTTCTATTTTGGTGAAGGAAAAAGTTACACGACCTTCGTATATTCAAACCTACAACTGGACAAGAAAATAAAAGCAGATGGAACCGTTCACCTATCATGTGATGTTATGAATGCTGGTGATAAAGATGGTGAAGAAGTTGTCCAGATTTACGTCAGGGATGAATTAGCCAGCATGCTCAGACCAAACAAAGAATTAGCTGGTTTTGCAAGGGTTGTGCTCAAAGCTGGACAAACCAAGAAAATTCATTTCTATATTCGGGCTGATCAGTTTGCGTTCCTGGATGTGGACATGAAGTGGATCGTTGAAGCCGGCGAAATGTCAATCCAGGTAGGAGCTTCTTCTGAAGATATCCGCTTGGAAGATAAATTTGAGATTGAGAATACAGCATATATTGATGGGAAGAATAGAGGTTTCTTCGCCAAGACCAAAGTTGATTGATTTTTATTCTAACTGCCATGTGTATTGGCTAGAACAATTGCAAGTAAAAATTCATTCTTCTTCTTAATTTTCACTCCTATACTTGAATTTATGAGTATAGGAGTGGGAATTTAAAATACCAATCAAAATCTCTTATATCAGAACAGGAAAGCGATAAAGACTATTAGCGAAATTGGCATTGGTTTAGTGTAGGGTTCTGCCCTTTGGGCTAAACTGGATGCCAGAATCATCGCGCACTCTGCATATACAGTACGACCGGAAGCCAGGAAACACAAAGTGAAGAAGAGGAGCAGCTAACAGCTCTGGCAACAAGGTGCAAATAAGTCATAGAATTGCTATTGTTATTTCTATATTTATAAACTGCTTGACATTTCCTTGTCTTTCGCTATAATGGATATATCAATATAACAACATATTAATATATAAAATATGGATTACTCACCATTAAATCGCGAAAAACAAAAACACCTCTATCTACAGATCGCCGGACAGATCCTGGAAAAGATCGAGAATTCGGAATGGAAGGTCGGGGATATGATCCCTTCCGAGCGCGAGCTGGCAGATATTTTCAAAGTTAGCCGTATCACCACTAAAAAAGCAGTTGAATATCTACAAGAAAAAGGCTTGATCTACCGCGAAGTAGGGCGTGGTACATTCATTGCCAAACCGAAAATGCAGAATATTGTAGCCTTTAAAGGTTTTTCAGAATATATTGGGTCCAAGGGCGGCAAACCTGGCTCCATCATTCTCAGCCAATCTCTCCAAAAACCCACTCCAAAACTGGCTGCTGAATTGCAGATAAAAGAAGATGATTTGATTGTGTGTATTGAGCGTATTCGTACTGCTGATGATCAAATTGTTGCCCTTCAGACTTCTTCAATTCCGAATGCATTATGCCCAGACCTTGTCAAACAGGATTTGACAAATAAATCCTTGTACAGCCTTTTTAAAGATAAATATGGCGTTTACCCTACCTGGACGGAAGTTGTAATGCAAGCTAGTTTGGCTGATCAAAATGAAGCGCAGTTGTTAAAGATAGAACCTAGGGATGCGCTGCTGGTTGTGAAGGCACTATCCTATACAGAAAAATTTGAAATCATTGAAAAAGTAGTTACCAAATATGTCGGCAGTTATATGGACCTCTATATTGGTCGGCAGAGAATTGAATAACCACTCATGGCTGAAACAAAGAAGATCGGAATTGTTGGCGCGCATGCTATGGATGCTGAATTAATGGGTGGCTCCATTGCCTGTCTATTCAATAAAAAAGGGTGGGAAAGTTTTTTTATCCACATTACCCGCGGTGAGCGGGGAAACCCCGGCAAGCCCCCGGCAATTTTTGGCGAACAGCTTGAAAAAGAGATGCAGACCTGCGCTGAAAAATTGCATGCCACCTCGATTTGGGCTGGTTTCACGGCGGGTTCTGTTCCAATGCTCGAATGTAGCGCTTTTCTTGAAGAGACCATCATCAAATTAAAACTGGATGTGGTCATCACGCATTGGAAAGGTTCCTTCCATCCGCGCCATAGGCTCGTGCATGATTGCGTGTTGGAAGGATTGGCGCGTGCAAAAAAGAACGGTCACAGTGTGGAAGGACTGTATTTTGGAGAGAACATGGAAGATCTGGAGGGTTTCATCCCCATGTTGTACTTGGATATTTCTGACGTGTATGAAACCTGGATTGATGCCATGGCGAGTTATGAACTTTTCCGCAGTGCTCCCAACGGATTTCCCTATCAGTCATTTTATTCCGCCAATTCCCGCTTGCGTGGACTTGAAAGCGGTTGCACGTATTCGAAATGCTTGATGATCCAAAAATCCATAACATCCGCTTTTGTCTCAAATTTTCAACCAATCATTGGATAAATCTTTTATCAGAAAAGAGGGCAGCGATGCAGAACAAACAAATTGCAATCAGTCTCATTGAAATACTGGGGGGAAAGGACAATATTGAAAAAGTGGAATGCTGCATGACCAGAGTGCGGGTAGCGTTGAAGGACCCCACCAGATCAGATGAGAAGAAAATCAGGAGTCTGGAAGGCCTATAATTGAAAAAGGCGGGGTAAAAATCGCGGTATTCGGTATTTTCGGAAAAGCAGGTGATCTGCAAATAGTATTCGGTCCCGGAGACGCGCAGGAAATTGTGCATTTCATGGAAGAACACTTGAAGAATTAGCTGACCAGATAAATTGACGAGGAGGTGCTTATGGAATATTGCTGATCGGGATTGAAAGAAAATTAAAGGAGTTTTAAAAATGGCTAAGGAAACGAAAAATTTTGGAAAAACAATTTTAAATGCATTAAGTGAAATTTTTACACCCATCATTCCTGCATTAATTGGCGGTGGTTTGGTTGCAGGAATTGGAAAAATGCTGCAGAGCTTTGGCGTTGATGCGAGTTTGGTATGGATGAAAGCATTGATCCTGATCGGGTTCTCGGCTTACACCTACATCATCATTCTTGTGGCAATGAATTCTGCAAAATATATCGGCGGTTCCCCTGCACTGGGTGCGGTTGCAGGTATGATTATGGTTAATCCTTCCCTTGCTGATATAGGTCTGACCGTGGGTCGTGGTGGTGTGTTCGGTGCAGTTTTAGCCGGTTTATTGATCGCTGTCATTGAAAAGAAAGTCAGAGAAATCGCCCCCAAAGCCCTCAAAATCCATCTGCCCCCCTTCGTTGCTCTCGTTCTGGCTGGCGCGATCATCCTGTATGTCGTTCAACCATTTACTGGATGGTTAAGTACTGTGTTGACCAATTTCATCCTTCTTGTTTTAAGCAAAGGTGGCGCCGTGGCAGGCTCTGTTATCGCTGCATTGTATCTACCTCTGGTCATGACTGGTTTGCATCATGGTCTTACCCCCATCCATCTCCAGTTGATTGAAGAAGTAGGTTATTCAACCTTGCAAACTCTTAATAGTATGGCTGGAGCCGGACAAGTGGGCGCAGCGTTAGCGCTCTTGCTGAAATTCCGCAACGACGAAAACTTCAAGGCGATCATCAAAGGCGCATTACCGGTAGGCATCTTAGGCATCGGTGAACCTCTGATCTATGGCGTTACGCTTCCTCTCTTCAAACCCTTCATCACAGCTTGTTTGGGTGCAGCAGTCGGTGGTGCGATCGTTGGATTGCTTGGTTTTGGCGCACGAGCCGTTTATGTCTCCGGCATTCTGGCAATTGCAACCAATTCGAATGTGTTGTATTACATCATCAGTTATGGGGCTGCAGTTTTGGCAGGATTCGTTTTTACATCCTTCCTTAAGTTCCCAGAAAAAAAAGTAGACGAGTAGTTCATCTATAGACAGAGTCTGGACTGATCGGATCGTTGTTAACGGCAAATCGCTTCGATTAGCTCCAGACTCTGTGAATATTGAGTATAACATAACCAATTATCGGAAAAAGACTTATGGAATCCATGCTGCAGAATACTGGTTTGGGAATCTCTGTTTATCTGAAGGACTATTTGGAAGACCGCCTTTCTGTTGAACAATATCTGGATACCGCTGCAAAGCTCGGTTTTACAGAAGTATTCACATCCATTCATTTACCTGAGGATGATTTCTTGAAAATAGCCGGAACCGTCAGAGAGTTTTCAGAGATGATTTCAAAAAAGGGCATGAACCTGGCTATTGATTGTTCGTTCCACGAATTTTATAAGATAAAGGAAAATCCATCCCTGAAAAATGATCTGCAGCGCTCGCATATTGCGTATCTGCGCCTTGATTTCGGCTTCCAACCGCATGATCTCCAATACATTACCCACGATTTAAATATTCATGGTTTCATGCTGAATGCCTCAATAATGCGGAGAACTGAGATCGAGAAGATGGTAGCAGAGCTGCGTGGATTTTCCAATGAACTTACTTTAAAAGCCTGCCACAATTTTTATCCCAGACCGGAAACAGGCTTGGGGTTGGATTTTTTCATTAGTCAATCTACCTGCTTTAAAAACCTGGGAATCGCTGTCATTGCTTGTGTTCCTTCCCGCCACAAACCCAGAGGACCTGTTCATATGGGGCTGCCAACGCTGGAAAGCCACCGCAATGTCACTATCCAGTGGGCTGCCCGAGAATTGATCGCTACCGGTGTTGTGGACGAGATCCTGATTGGCGATCCTTTTGCATCCGCTGAGGAGTTGGTCGATCTGCAAGAAGCTGTCGCTTCCCCGGCATTGGTGCTGAGTATCATCGAAGAACCGGGTCTCTCGGAAGTGGAACAAAAGATCCTGTACGGTACTACCCATGTTGCGCGACCGGACCTCTCCGATCTGGTCATCCGTTCGAATACCTCCCGGGAAATGGCGAGCAGGGGCGAAAAATTGGCTGCGAGAGCTCCAATTCCACGCACTCCCTATTCCATTACGATTGACAATGAAAAATACGGGCGCTATTCCGGCGAGTTGCAGATTGTTCGCCAGGCGCTACCTGCCGATGAGCGGGTCAATGTGGTCGGCAGGATCGTTCCCCAAGATATTGGCTTGCTGCGCTACATTGTTGCAGGTGCAGAATTTAATCTACGGAAATATGATGACCCAGAGAACTGAAATCTTCTCGCCGGCTTCCGGAAAAGTATTTTCATTGGAGGAGATTCCGGATGAAGTATTCTCCACTGGTCTTATGGGTCCAGGGCTAGCGATCGCGTTGGATGGGTCGGATTGGAACGTGTACGCGCCCACTGACGCGCAGGTCTCGGTTGTCTTCCCAACCGGTCATGCTGTTGTGCTTAAGCATCAAGAAGGGATGGAATTGTTAATTCACATTGGCATCGATACGTTTAGAGAACAGGAAGCATTTGGAAAAAATATTACCGAAAATCAACAGGTTGTAAGAGGTCAGAAGCTGATCTGCATTGATCAAGCCTATTTTCCCCAAAAAGACCTGTTGGTTATTTTTACATTGATTAATGGTAAACAATTTACGTTTGAAAAAAATTATGAAGATATAGTTTTTGCGAATAAAACAATTTTATTCACAATATATTAAGGAGATTTGAATGTCAGCAGAAGCTTACATTAATACTATTCAAAAAATCATCACCGATCTTGACAAGACCAGCATGACAGAAATTAAAAAGACTGCCCGCGCTATGGCGAATTCGATCAAAGCCGGTAGAGCTGTCTATTACTATGGATCGGGGCACTCTGCACTACCTGTTTTGGATGTTTTTCCCAGATATGGTTCCTTCTTGGGGATCCAACCTATCCACGATCCACGTTTGACCTGGACTAATGTCATGGGTCCGGGAGGAACCCCCGAACTGCTCTGGCTCGAAAGGCAGGAGGGTTATGTCGCGAATGTGCTGCGTTCGTATGAGATCACCCCGCAGGATACCATGCTTATTTTTTCTCACGGCGGTCTGAACGCGGCGGCAATTGAAGCTGCCTTGATCGGTAAGCAGTATGGAGCAACGGTTGCAGCGGTGACTTCGATGCAAAATTATCGCATCAATCCGCCCCAGCACTCATCCGGAAAAAAACTTGCGGATGTGGCGGATTTCACCATCGATAATGGTGTTCCCCCTGAGGATGCCATTGTGCACATAGAGAATTGGGCAGAACCGGTGGCTGCCGCCTCGACCGTCATGGTGATCGTCATTTCAATGACTTTGCTTGCCGAGACAGCCAAGATCCTGGCAAGCGAAGGTGAATATCGCCCAACCTTTGCGTCGCCCAATGTTGTAACCGATCCCGATCATGATTATAAAGTTTATGAAAAATACAAAGTTTTCCATAAACATATTATTGGATATTAAAAAAAGACACTTCATTCGGATTCGTGATAGAGGAGAATTTCAATATGGCAGATCTGGCTTACTTTGAAGCGTTAATGCCTGTGCTGCAGAAAGCGATCACGACGCAGGCAGAAAAAATCAAAATCCTCGCGCGTTGGATGGCAGATTCGATCAAGAATGACCATCTGGTATATGTATTCGGAGCCGGGCATGCAGGAATGATCGCCGAGGAAATGTGCTATCGGGCGGGTAGTCTGGTTCCGACGAATGCCATTTTGCCCCCAGGCTTAACTGTGGTTACCCGTCCCCTCACCATGGAGACGGAAATGGAGCGGTTGCCGGGGTTTGCTGCCATCATCTATGAAGCAGCCGGAATTCAAACGGGTGATCTGTTGATCATCCATTCCAATTCAGGGCGTAATACTGTAACGGTCGAACTGGCTGAGATAGCAAAAAAAACCGGGATAAAAATCGCTGCGCTCACCAGTATCAACCACAGCAGCAGTGTGTCATCCCGCCATCCCAATGGGCTCAAGCTTATGGATGTGGCTGATCTGGTGATTGATAACTGTGGTGTTCCGGGTGATGCCATCGTCGCATATGAAAATTTTGAACAACGCTGCGGAGCGACCTCGACTGTTGTGGGTGCTGCTCTCATGAATGCTGCAATTTGTGAAACAGTCCAGATTCTTTTAAACGAACATATATCCCCGCCAGTCTTTCAAAGTGCAAATGTGGATGGGAGTGATTTGCATAATCAAAAGTTAATGGATCACTATGCCGGGCGGTTGCTCTACCTGTGATGGTTGGAACAATGATCGCTTTCCATCACCATAATTTTTCTGTTCCCTTGAAGCGAAGTCAAGAGGTGACAGGAAGGCAGTTTTCCCAACCCACTGAAAATTTTGTGCAAATGAATGACGCTAAAATGCTTATTTGGTAATATACTCAATAAGTAATTCATGGATATTGGCATTACGTTTAATTCTTTTGCGCGCAAAAAAATGTTGCCAGAAGAAAAAGAATTAAAAGCCACAAGTTTCGCCATTGGCAAGCATCTGCTAAGGCTTGGGCATAAAGTGCAATATTTTGATATGGATGATCCGGATGATATTGCAAAATTATGCAATTCTAAAATAGATGTCGCATTCGATACCTGCGAACGCATTCATGACGATCCGCGTGGCGAGGCATATACAGCGGCATTGCTTGAATACTTGAACATTCCCCATACCCGCACCAGTTCTTTCCATATCTCTTTGGGTATTAATAAAGAGCGCGTTAAACTGATCCTCTCCCAGCACCACATCGCCATCCCCCGCTTCCAGGTCTTCTGGACCGAGCAGGAAGAGCTGCGTCCAGATTTGGATTTTCCGCTTTTTGTAAAAGGAGTGGCTTGCGAGAACAGCATCGGCATTGATGAGCATTCTCTTGTGACCAGCATGCAGGAGTTGAAAGCTCAAATTAGAAAAATCAATACCCTGTTCAATCAAGCTGCCCTGGTGGAAGAATTTATTAGTGGAAGGGAATTCTCGGTGGCGGTTCTACCGGGCAAGATCAACCGTATTCTGCCCATCATGGAAATCGAATATGATGATCTGCCGCCCAACAGACGATATCTGGATTACAAAGCCAAGTGGGTCACTCGCTCTGATCAATTTAAAAGGACAGTTCCGGTCTACCCGGTTGACCTGACCACCGAAGAACGCAAAACCATCAGCGACACCGCGCTCAAGTGCTTCAATATCCTTGGGCTTGATTCGTATGCCAGAATTGACATGCGCTATAACGACCATACCCCCTATGTCCTCGAAGTCAACCAGAATCCCAGCATTAATGAAGCAGGAAGCGGCTTTGTTCATAGCTGTGAAAATCAAGGATTGGATTACACAGGCATGGTCAATGCACTGCTTCAGAATGCGATCTTAAGGTAAAAGTGAAAATTCTTCTTCTCGAACCGGCGGAGCCGGACCCAGATTCGACAGACAAAACAAACAAGATCTGTATCCTATTAAAGCAGCTCGGTTATGAAGTGGTAGAAATACCTCTCACTGTTGCTTTGTATGAGAACGTGATCAGGGAAAAACCGGAGATCGTTTTTAACCTTGCCAGCATCTATGAATGGAATAAAACCAACCTTATCCCAGCCATCCTTGAGATTGCCGGAGTGCACTATACTGGGTCGGGCATCCTTGCGCTCTCGCTTGTGCGCAATTTCACCAAACTGTTTCCTCTCCTTTCCGAAACCGGCATCCGGGTCGCGCCTTATCAGATCCTGAAAGCCGGGAGCACTATCCTGAATACCGATCTGCATTACCCGCTCAACCTCTACACAGATGGAGCCCGGCACGATCTTGTGCTTGCCAATGAGATTGAATTGAAAAATGCTCTGCAGGATTTGCCATCACAAACAGAACTGGTGCTGCAGGAGCGTAGGCATGGGGAAGTGGTGAGTCAATATATCCTCGATTCCACTCCCTTTCTCTCTTCTCTCACAGAACCCTATTGGACGCCTGCTTTAAAAATCTACCAGCTCATGGAAGCCAGAGGATTGGTGCGCATTGATTTCATCAAGTCCGATGAACCATTGATGACCGGCATTGAAGTATCACCGGATCCGTTGGATGAAAAATTACTGCAACGGACGGCGCAGGCTGGTTGGGATGCAGAAAAAATAATACAAACCCTGGTGGAGCACGCCGGACGCGACCACTAGCCAGCCCCGCGGTTGCTGCCCAGAAACCGGCAGGAATGATGATGTCAGAAGAAAAAATGATAGTCAAGCAACTGGTATGGGAGGAAGAAAATCTTCGCCAGATACTGGAGATCGAGAATTCCTCTTTTAATAAGTTTGATGCTTACACCCTGGAAGACTTCAGGCGTTGGTACAACTATAACCCCGACCTGTGTGTGGTGGCAGAGATAGAGGGTCGCATTGTGGGTTGCATGATTTCCCGCATTGTGGAGGATAAAGTGGATCTGGCTTCGCTTGCCATTCACCCTGCCTACCGCAGACGCGGTATCGGTTCAGCGCTGCTCACCTATACCATTGCACAAATGGAAAAATATGGGATCAACCGGATCGAGTTGGAAGTGAGAAAGACCAATGCAGCGGCAATTACTTTCTGGCAAAAGCTGGGTTTTGTTCTCTTTGGCAGCCTGCCTGGTTTTTATGAAGATGGCGCAGATGCCTTGCGGATGCGAAAGACCATTGATTAATCCTCCGCTTATTCATTCGATGGTAGAGTACCGTTCGCAAAACACATCATAAACTAAAAACCTCCTCTCTTCATGGAGGAGATTGGAGAAGGGTTTTACTTCATCATCAACGTTATCCCGAATACTATGACATTGTCAAGGTATTCGTATGAAGCCATAGGAGTAGCGGTAGGGCGGGTTTCCAAACCCGCCACCAAAGTTAACCTTCTCCATGGATATGCATGCAGAAGAGAACAATCCACTTGCCTGATGAATATGTCATCCCGAAGCATCGCGAGAGATTCCCATAAGTAAATCACACCAGCCAATAATAGGATAACCACTGACCACATGTCTATGTCATGTTGAGCGATAGCGAAACATCTCACCATTTGTAAATCAAACCAGCCAAAAATAGTAGCTGCCTTTCCATAAAAAACGTTGTGATAAACACTTCCTCCCTGTGCGGAGCATGGGGGAGGCAAGAAGGGGGCGTCATCCCGAGCCTTGCGAGGGATCTCTCCAACGTCCTGGCATATTCTAAGACTATCATTGCTCGATTCCTGAAAATCCATTTCCCAATAACCGGCATTCCCTGGTCTCCAGAATCCCTCTCCCGATTCATATTGCATCTCACCCCAACTAGGTATAAACTGAACTCATTAGGAAAGCGGTTGTTTTTGCGGGGAAAATGCTTCATTTTATCAATGTTCTTAACCTTTGTTGCGTTACCTGCAACACATCCATCCTATTCTTAGAGGAAATCTATGATCAATCGTGCCGAAACCAAATCTGCGCGCCTCTCTCAAATTGAAGCGCTGCTGATCGATCGCCCGGATGGGTTAACCCAATCCGAGCTTGCTCGCCACTTGGGCGTCCATCGCTCCACCATCCTGCGTAATCTCGCCGATATCAGCGCCCCCATTTATGAAGATCATGGGCGCATTTTCATCGACCGCGAAGCCTACCTGGTCAACCTGCGCTTGAATTTGCACGAAGCCCTTTCCATCCATCTTGCCGGTCGCTTTATGGCAACCTGCATGGATCGCCGCAATCCGCATGTGGCTTCCGCTCTGCGTAAATTGGGCATTTCTCTCGAAAAATTGGCGCCCCTCATCAGCCATTTTGTGCGCTCCTCTGCCAATACC
>CAYLUJ010000057.1:0-9704 GCA_964386805.1 uncultured Pelolinea sp.
TTTCAACGACGGCGAAGTAGGGTATTCTTTGTTACATGTTTTAGAAAAGTAGCATGATGAAAAAAAGATGCCAATGGGCGCAGGATCCGCAATTCCATCCATACCATGACCTTGAATGGGGTGTGCCGGTACATGACGATCGGACGCATTTTGAATTTCTGGTATTAGAAAGTGCACAAGCCGGTCTTAGTTGGGCAACAATTCTGAAAAGACGGCAGGGGTATCAACAAGCCTTTGCGAATTTTGATCCCGAAGAGGTTGCCCAATATACGGATGAAGATTTCGATCGGTTGCTCCATAACTCAGAAATTATCCGCAATAAACTCAAGATAAATTCTGCTATCAATAACGCAAAAATATTTCTAGAAGTGCAGAAAGAATTTGAAAGTTTCGACACCTATATTTGGCAATTTGTCGGAAATAAGCCAATCGTCAATAGGTGGGAGCATATGAATCAGATTCCGGCAGTGACAGAAGAATCCGAAACCCTCAGTAAGGACTTGAAGAAAAGAGGTTTTACTTTTGTCGGTCCAACAATCATATATGCGCACATGCAGGCAATCGGCATGGTAAACGACCACGAAGTATCCTGCTTTCGCTATAAAGAAGTGCAGAGTTATTAAGTGATGCATAAAAACAACGAAAAATGCTACATCTGGGGGTAAAAAGAATCCTAATTAAGTCATAGGACTCATAAGCCCTTGGTCGTGAGTTCAAGTCTCACTCTCGCCATTTTTTTATTTAAAAAAGTTGCGAATATATAGGGGGTAACAATGCCTTAGACCCCATACCTGGCGGTAAAAATGGAGGAAAAAATGTCAGAAAACCGTCAGATCGATGAGCAGAGGATTATTTCAGTTTTTTCAATCTTGGAATGGGCTGAAGCGTTCATAATTGACCGCAAATCCAGGGGATTATCACCCAATACAATTTCTTTTCACCGAAAGAAATTAGAGAAGTTCCTGAAGTATTGTGAAATATATCAAATCCACGATATTCAAGAAATTGAAGCGAAACACATCCGAGAATATATTTTGTGGTTGGAAGATAAGGGGCATAACAAAGGCGGTGTGCATGCCCATTTTCGTGTGCTTCGTTCTTTCCTTTATTGGTATGAAATGAAAAATGATTTACCTGATTGGGCTAATCCTATCCAAAAAGTGAAAGTCAAAAAGCCACGCCAAGAACCACTCGAACCGGCCGATATAAAAGCAGTCAAGGCAATGCTTGATGTCTGCGGAAATGACTTCACCGGAATCCGGGATCGGTTAATACTTCTAATTTTATTAGATACTAGTTTGCGAGCTTCTGAGCTGCTGGCATTGAATTTTGATAATGTGAATCCCATTACAGGAACGCTACAAATTATGCATGGCAAGGGTGATAAGTTTAGAGTCGTGTATTTAGGCAAAAAATCCAGGATCGCATTACGGTCTTATTATAGAGGAATAAAGCGTCTTCATGACGCTTTAATAATTGGCGTTCATGATGAGCGCTTGACATATACTGGTTTGAGACTCCTTTTAAAGAGAAGGGCAAATAAGGCTGGGGTTGCTTACCAGTCTCCGCATTCATTCAGACGCCTGTTTGCTCTGACCATGCTTCGAAATGGTATCGATGTATTTTCCCTTCAACTGCTAATGGGTCATGAGGATTTACAGATGCTTAGAAGATATTTAAAGCAAGCGGGATCAGATTTACAGGAAGCACATAACCAAGCCAGCCCAGTTGATAAATGGAAATTGTAAATAAGAAAAAAACCTATAATTATTAGTAATGGAAAAGAAAAAATTACTGATAAATATATATAAAAAGGACAAGCATTTTGAAACGGTACCAAGATTCTTCAATCTATCCTCGGAAGAGATAAAAATCACTTTCCATGAATCTGGATTGAAAACGCTATCAGATGAGGATTCTTTTTGTTTGGATATTTTCGAAAACATAGCAAATGTTACGGGAAGCAAATTAAAGATATATTTTTTTGATAAACAGAAATTACCTTCTATTCACTATTTAAATTTTCCAAATAGTGAGAATGCCGTGGAGTTCAAACTAATTCCAGAAGAACGAAAATCCTACTTAAATTACAAGATAGATTTTATTGATAGGATTGAACAAGATGCAAACCGAATTTATTATTCAAGACACTATGAAGATTCAAGTATAGAAAGAATCTTCAAGGGAATTATAGATGTAAATGCTCATCTTAAAATAGGTTCGGATATTTTTATTACAAAAGACAGTTGGTTACTTGAGAACAATATCGATTCTGCGAATATTGTATTTCCAAGAGACGGATTAAAGATTGTTAACTTATTTCACCGCTTGAATAATATATTCCTGTATCCAGGATTAAGTGGAAAAATGTATTTGGTTGATAAAAAACTTTTTTATTGGGTCTTAGTCAACCATAATGTTGAGAATTTATTAAACCTAAATCATTTCATTGGAAAGCAATACAACATTGAAGATGAATTAAGATGGACTTCCTTATCAATTGTTTATAGATGTGCTTCTTGTTATGAGACTTTGGATCATATTGGTCAATATTATTATTTCTATGATAATCAAGAGTCTTATTCGCAATTAATTTATTATTTTGAATATTTAATGCTTTTGCTTGTGAGTGCTTTTGAACTACTACAACAAGTAATAAATGATATTTATGAACTTCGGATTAACAATAAAAGTCTAAGCTTCAACCCAAGAAATGGAAGAGCTTATAATCTTTTCATTAATAAATTGGGAGAAACAAAAAAGGCGGATCAAATTTGTACTCTATTAAGTCACCCAAAGAATGAATCCATCTTAAAAATTCTTTATTTGTTTAGAAATAACATTCACAATCCTTTGTACGAAAATTACACAAAATCTGATATTAACTCTGATGAAAAAGTTAAAAACATTGAAATACCCTTCGAAAAACGTGGCAAAGAAATTATTGAATTTGCAGAAAATATATCGGATATTAATGAATTTGGATTAACGAATTACCAATACAAAAGAAAAGTAAATCAAAATCCAATAAAAGATATACATAGCGTTCTAATTGAACCTTTTGCATTTTCACATACGATTTCTAAATATTCATTTGATTTGTTGGAAAAAATTGTTTTCAGTATGACAAATTTATGGGGAGATGATTTCACAATTCAGAAGGAAAAAAAGAAGGATAAATATAGCGAGGAAGTGGATCTTTATTCAGAGATTGCAAAAAAATATTTTAAAATGCTATATTAGTTTTCTCAAAATTTATATGATTGTTAATCTTAAATATGATAGTGCACTAGCGAAAGGTTTCAAATCTTCAGTTAACTTCCAAGCAAATGGATGACTGGACTTCCTGTTTTATGGGCTAATCGGATATCCTCTTCCGTTTGTTGAAGGTACCGACGTAAAATCTGGATATCAGAGTGCCCCATTAATTTCTGCAATGAGAAAATATCAACTCCACTGCGCAGCATTTGAAGCGCGAAATATCTGCGGAAACTATTCAGTGAAGGCTGGTCAATAGATGCATCTTTTGATCTTCGCCTAATAATTTGGCGTAGACCGGAGTAATTGTGGGTATTAAAGTGACCTAACCCCCAAAAACTAATCCAGATACAGTGATAGTATCTGGGGATAAATTAGAGATTAGAAATGGAAAGAAGGTGAGTTTACACCACAGAACAGATCATCACGAAGTTGCGGGAATCTGAAATCTATCTTAGTCAAGGCAAGAAAATAACATTATATGTCAATATTTCATAGAAATCATCATATATTTTTAATTCAAGAGATACTTTTGGATATTCTAAATCTTTTACTGGAAAGAATTCCTTTGATGCTTCACCATTTTTCATTGCCATATCTCTGAGTTCAGTCAAATATATTTCTAGTTGATCTAAAAAATTTCCCAAAGAATTGTATTCCTCTAAACCTATACTTGAAGCTATTGATATTGCACTTATATTTCTATTTAATTCATTCTCAGATATATCCGGATATGTGATTATTGTAGTAATAATTTGGTATGTGCAATTATTTATTAATAAAACTGCAATAAAACGACCATGAGCTTCGTTTTCAACTTCATATAATTCATCTAATTCCAAAATTTTGTAATCATCTTCATCTTTTTCTATAAATTCAGAAAAATCATGCAATAAATATTCATCTATAACTTTTCCGGGGTCAATACACAAATATGGGGAAGGGGCAATAGCCGTTTTTGTGCTTAATGATCGAATAATCGGATTTGTAGTAGGGTTATTTATATCTTCTTTAGGGCGAAAAATTATATCGGAGTTGTAAGGTGACAAATCTAATTCTTTGCAATCACCACCATAGCATATTGTTTCAAACATTATCGTGTCACTCGAATCAAAATATAAATATACATTCAATCCATGAGTTTCATATTCAATTATTGAACCCTTATTATTTGCTGCAGTGTTTATACCTTCATTAACCATCCAATTATCAATTGAGTCCTGTAAGGAATCAATATTAATTATCGCTTCGATGCTAGCCATAGCAGTAGATATATTTTCTTTTAACAATCCCTCAAAGTCTATGTAATATGAATGATAAACCTCAACAAAATCAGTCCTTGCATAACTTAGATGCCACATACCCATATCGGATACTTGAATTGAACATTTCCAACCGTTTTCAGTAGAAACACAATCAGATTTGGGATAATTATCATAAAAATCTCTAATAATTCCGTTATCTTTAAGTATTGGTGTAATAGTCGCTGTTGGTGTATGTATTAATGTCTGGGTTGGAGAAGATTTAGTTGAATTCGGTGTGCAATTCGCCAAAAACAATAGAATTAATAGAACTACTGTAATTATTTTAAATGTAATTCTTTTTTTCATTTCTGCTAAATCCTTTCCCTATATAGAAAAATTAGATAAATAATCTAAAGAAAAATAAGAGAAATAATTGCTTTCAGTGCTTAAAAAACCTTTCATTTATTCAGCATCTTTAAAAATTCCACCGCCGATTGAAATTAGCGTGAATGAAATTATGTATCCACCATATATAAATAGAAAGGGGAACCAAATACTCCATTTGATTATGGCATATATTGGAACAACAAATAATCCAATAGGACCAAGAATAATCATTTGAATTAATAAATTGAGATATCCTAGTTGACGAAAAACAATTACCTCCGCTATTACTATACCAACACCCGTGACAATATATCCAATGAATTCTCCGAGAATTTTTACTATTGTTTTCATCCCTCTATTCTCATTTAACATTCTTACATGTATTATACATGGCTCATACGAGTGATATGTGATTCTAACAAAAACTACTATTTACCACTTTAAATATTTTTCCTAAACTTTGATTAATCAAATCAATTCGAGTGACCTGACACCCAAAAATTGATCCAGATACTATGATAGTGTCTAGGGACAAATAAGAGATTAGAGAAGAGTAGTCCTTTGGAATTACAATTGATTATCTGGTCGCCTTTCCTGATGCATTCTTGGTGCAATTCTGGTGCAGAGCCGGTGATACTCTGTGGACACGATGCTCTGTGTGGATAAAATTTTCTAATTTTTGTGTAACGTGTCGACACAATGGACGCTATGATACGCTGTGCATAACTTTGTGCTTGAATGGGATGCAAAAAGTTAAGTTGATTGAAAATATCTTGATATAATCATGAGCATAGGACTATAAAAACTGAATAACCGCCATATGTGGGGGTCAAGGGCAGAAAATTGAGGGAAATGGCTATATATGGGGGCATAGAATGAAGTCAATGGTCATAGGACTCATAAGCCCTTGGTCTACCAATTCTCTATTTCAGAATCTCCCGTAGTAGCGCCAGGGTGGCTTCTTTAGGGTTGAGAAACTCCTGGTTCACCGGTCCCACACAAGCCGGGCAGCCCCAGGTACATCCGCAATGTTGGATGATCGATTGGGCATCCTCCAGAATTTTTGTATATTTTCGATATAACGCATCGCTTAAGCCGATCCCGCCTGGAAAAGCATCATAGAGCATAATCACAGGCGCATATCCGGCCGGTTTCCAACGTGGTTCCACAAATAATCCCAGATCATGCAAGTCACACATCAAGTACAACGGCGCTAAATGAGAAAATAGATAGCCCAGACCGCTTAATCCGGAGTGTATGCGCACGGTTTGTTCTACACGCTGATGGCATTGCTCACACAAAGTACTTAAATTGGTCTGCAAAGGTACGGAAGGGTTTTTTATGATGCACGTGCAACTGTAGGGAGGCATTGCCCTGTTTACCGCACAATGAACAGCGTTGCTGATCGCGTTCCAGGATCTGCAAACGAATTTCTCCCCAGTGCTCGCCGTAATCATTGGGATCGCTGTACCAGAGGGCATTTTTCCGCAATATTTCTACCGTTTTTTCCGAGATCACCATCCAGAAAGCCTGCGTGCTCAACTCGGAAGACGGTAAATCTAAGCCAACTGTTCCAATAATCTCATTACTTGACCAATCCAATTTGTCAAAACCGACCACCTGGCTGGTTACGGTCACATTTCCATAGGTGAAACTGGCATTTTCTTGTGATTGGCTTTCCAAAATATCCTGAATTGCTATTTCCTGCTGCTCTTTGGGGTTTGTGTAATACGGAAAATCACCTTTCTCCAGGGTCACCTTATGTTCTTCCAGCGCTAGATCCTGCACCAAGTACGATTCTCCTTCTTGCAGGTAGATGGCACCCGGATGGGTCATCCACAGCACACTTTCTCCATCCACTTCTCCTATTTTTCTTACAGCATCCTGTTCCTGCACCAACAGATCGAAGGGAGCAGTGGAAATGCTTCGTATGGAAATGTCTGCAGCGGGGTAGGCTTCCCCGATCCAGTAATATTTATTGTCTCGCTCCACCAGATCGCCTTTAGCGCATAAAATATCCAAATAGTTATTCAAAATCTCTGTAGAAATGTTCCCAAACCGATCATTCTTCTGAAAAGGCAGCTCATACGCAGCGCAGCGCAGTTGGTTGAACAAGATCAATAGGTTTTGCGGGTCGATGAGTGGTTGTTCCGGGCTGTTTTCAAGGATAAAACCAGGGTTCTGCAGCAAATACTGGTCTAGCGGATCCATGGAAGCCACAAAAACAGCCGATGAAGCCTTCGTTTTTCGACCAGCCCGTCCGATCTGCTGGATAAATGACGCAATAGTGCCTGGATAACCCAATAAAACTACCCGGTCCATGCCGCCAATATCGATGCCCAATTCGAGTGCATTGGTGGCTGCCACACAGGCGATCTCTCCGTTCTTTAAGCCTTGCTCGATCTTCCTCCGTTCGGCTGCCAGATAGCCACTGCGATAACCTACTATGCTGCCGGAAGGGAGGATTTCTTTAGCCTTGCGCAGTAAAATCTCCACCGACCGCCTTGCACGCACAAAAACAAGCGTCTGCAGGTCATTCCGGATGGATAAGGTGGCAATTTTTAGCCCTTCTTCGAGAATTCCCCGGCGAATGGCTAGCTGTTCATCCACAATGGGGGGATTATAAAAATAGACTTTCTTTTCCCCATGTGCTGATCCATCTTCTTTGATCGAAGAAAAAGGGCACTCCAACAATTTTTCAACAAACTCCTGCGGATTGTGGATGGTAGCGCTGGTGCAGATAAAAAGCGGGTTTCCTCCATAAAATTGAATGATCCTCTTCAAACGACGCATCACATTCGCAAAATGAGACCCAAAAACGCCCTTGTAGATATGTACTTCATCAATCACGATAAAACGCAAATGTGAAAAAAACTGCTTCCACATGGTGTGATGGGGCAACATGCTCAAATGGAGCATATCGGGATTAGTTAACAGAATTGATGCTGAATTGCGTATAGCTATTCTATCCGACTGTAAAGTATCTCCATCGTAAATAGCAGCTTTTAGTTTTGGATTCATCCCTTTTTTACCAAGAAAATCAATCACTTCATGAAAAGGAACCAATTGGTCATTGGCTAGTGCTTTGGTGGGGTAAAGCAGCAGGGCAGTGGATGCATCGTCTGTTAGCCATTGCTGTAAAATGGATGCCTGATAGATCAACGATTTTCCACTGGATGTGCCTGTTGTGATCACCACATTGTGCCGCTGCCGGAGCTCTTCTAAGGACTGTAATTGATGCGAATAGAGGGATTGAACTCCCTGTGAGCGGAAAAAATCAATTAATTCAGGGTGGAAATTCTCAGGAAAGTCAGCAAAAGCTGCTTTTTTAGGCAAAATGGTATGCACAGCAGCCACATTTTTCTGAAAATCATGCAGAGAATATTCAGCACCACGAGATTTGCTCATATATTAAGAAGGAAATTCCTTTATTTGCATATAAAAAGTATTTCGTATTCTTTTAGTTTATTATAAAATACAGGGAAGTGGGAAAATATTAATCCCCTTTAGTTGTTCGTCAATCTATGTAGAAATCATGGAGAAGAATATGAAAGAAAAAACGGCACCCAAATACTCAAACAAAGCATTTCTTGTGGTTATCTTTTTTGCTTTCATGCTGCTACATCAAACAGATAAATTATTAATCAATCCGTTGGGAAATCTGATCATCGAAGAATTTAATCTGACAGATACCCAATGGGGATCGGTTGCAACAGCCGCATTGGTGGTTGGCGCTGTCTTTTATCCGATCTGGGGTTACCTATACGATCGCTATTCACGTGGTAAACTGCTGGCGCTGGCGGCTTTGATCTGGGGCTCCACCACCTGGTTAAGCGCAATTGCTCCTACATTCTCCCTGTTCGTAGCTTCCCGCGCTACAACCGGAATTGATGATTCCAGTTATCCCGGTCTATACAGCTTAATTGCCGATTATTTTATACCCAAAGTACGCGGTAAGATCTATGGGCTGTTGCAATTAACTATGCCTCTGGGTTATATGATCGGATTGCTGCTTTCCACTACTGTAGCAGTTGGACTGGGTTGGCGCAAGATTTTCTATATCACCGGTGGGCTTGGAATTCTACTATCATTGATCATTTTCCTCTTTGTGAAAGATATACCACGCGGGAGAAGTGAACCTGAACTGCAAGCGGTCAAAGATGTACCCGAATTACAGAAATTCCACTTCGAATGGAGCAAAGTAAAGGATGTCTTGAAGAAACCTAGCTTGATCTTCATGTATTTGCAGGGTTTCTTCGGTGTTTTCCCATGGAACACCATTGTGGCATTCATCTTCATCTATCTTGGACAGGAAAGAGGTTACAGCGACACGCAGGTTTTGCTGACCATGGTCCCGGCTATTCTTATTCTGGCATTGGGATATCCGGTGGGTGGTATGATTGGAGATTACTTTTTTGCTAAAAATAACAAAGGACGTGTGTATGTCTCTATGATGGGTGTCATTTTGGGCGCGATCATGCTCTACTTTACCCTCAATGTGCCACTGGACAATCCCACCTTGTTCGCAATTCTGCTGGGGATCACAGCACTTTTCATTCCGTTCGCCTCTCCAAATGTAACTTCGATCGTGAACGACATTACCCTGCCTGAAATGCGCAGTACAGCCACCGCAATTCAATATTTTATCGAATCCAGTGGAGCAGCTCTGGCACCTCTATTGACGGGTATCATTTCTGATTCGCTGCGAGCTTCCGGGAACCCATTCCCGCGCGGTACTGCCATCCTGCTGATCTGCACCTCTACCTGGGCGTTGTGCGGTTTGTTCTTCTTCATCACCTCCAAATTTATTGATAA
>CAYLUJ010000057.1:9714-13710 GCA_964386805.1 uncultured Pelolinea sp.
TCTACGAGCGTCTATGCAGGAACGAGCGGATGCCATTACTGGAAAGAAATAGTTCCTTCTGACTGATCGCACGGTACGGATAAAAGATTTCCGTACCGTTTCTTATTAACCAATTATTGAAATTAATTGGCAGTTGGCAGGGTTAAACTCCACTGCAGGATTTCATCTGAAATAGTGCCAGAAAGAGACGTGATAGTGGCAGTGGTGGTGCCGCTGCTGGCTATGGTCCCTTCCGAGGTGTCGCATTGTTCATTGCGGCAATAGCGATAGGTGGCATTTGCAAGCACATCTAAGGGACTGTAGATGGTCAACAACCATTCATTGTTTCCCAGTGCCCACATGGGTAGGGGATCCATCCATACGTACGGATTCAACTGCAATGAAATACTTTCATTGGATGGAGTAGTGGCTGGTACTTTTACACGGATGGTGAAAGGTTCTTCATCATTGACCAGCCAGGAGGTAATCGTATCGTAAACGATGATATCGTGGTCAGGAACCACTAATTGTCGTACTCGCAGACTGCCATCCTTTTTCCGCTCTGCGTTCCAAAAACCATCCCCCAGCGAGTATTTATAGCGGATATCCAGCCCGACAGGCAAACTCAAGGTCAGGAGATACGAACCATCCTCCTGATAGCTCATAATGGGCGCTTGAGATGCCAACACTGAACAACTGGCATTCAATTCAGAAAAAGTATTGCCAAGCTGTAATAGATTGCCAAGCAGGCGTAACGGAGCGCCTTTGATGGTATTGTCGGGAGTATCCACATGAAAAGACACATTGACGAATTGGGCGGGCTGCATTCCGAATATAGCAGGGGTTTGGGCGCCATTTGCGATTACTGCTTTCTGCTGGAATACCTGATAAGCTCCAGAAGGATGGTAAGCCAGCATGACGTGTTCGCCAACTGGAACGTTTTCGATGATGAAAGAGCCATCTATGCCCGTATAAGTTTGCTTACCGGCGATCGTAACCAAGACAGAGGGGAGGGGAATGTTATTCGTCGCATCCACGATATAACCCGAAAGGATACCCTTTGCAGATTCCGTTGCTGGTTCCCAGGCTGCAACGATATCCTGAATGACAACTGGTTCGCTGATCGAAACCATGCGATAGCGGATGTCTTTGCCATCCATATCCTTTTCGGGTGTGATGGGGGAGGTTCCTAGAATGTAGCGATATTTAACCACCGAATCAATCGGCAGGGGAATACGCACATAGTAGGTCGTTTCACCCTTCAGACTCATTTCGTAACGAGTGGGGTTGAAATTCAAGCAACTTATCTCATCCAGAATTTCCAACTGAACTGTGGTATTTTCGGCTACGGCTTGAGGAAGTATTGCTTCAAACACGACCTCAGCGTAGACCGCGTCTGCGGTATACCCCTTTGAAGAAGTGGTACAGCCTGCGGATGAGAAGAAGATACCTGCTAGAAGAAAAAACACAAATAACCACGAGACTTTCGAATAATGTTTCATGATTCGTTCCTAGACTTATTCCTTGATTATTATGTCATCCTTAAATACGGATGCTATTTTTACAGCTTGTGTTGAAAGACTACCCAGTACTCCATTGACAAAGCGTGGGGAGGAATCGGAACCGTACACTTTAGCAAGTTCCACCGCTTCATTGATAGCCACTTTGACAGGAGTGATCTTGGAAACTGCGAATTCCCATAATGCAATGCGAATAATGTTCTTATCAATGGACGAGATCTGATCCAACGGCCATTCAGGAGCATTTTCAGCGATCATCGTATCCAATTTTTTACTGAGAGGGATAACCCCATTCATGATCTGCCGTGCAAAATCGATCATGCTCTCATCCTTGGGATCTTCCTGGAGCCGGTTCATCAAGATTTCACCGGCTGGGTGCCCGGAAAGATCATATTCGTAGAGAACCTGTAATGCCAAGCCTCTGGCTTCTGTTCTCGGTTTCATCTTTTCTTACGCTGTTTCTTTGGTTTTAACCACAATATCTTCGATGTGAACATCTACGCGTCCGACATTCATTCCAACCAGGTCTTCAATCGAACGGACTACTTCTTTTTGAATTTTTCTAGCTGTTGTTCTGAGATCCACATCTCGGAAAAGTACAAGATAGAGATCAACGTAAACAGTATGATCTTCCACGTCAATCTTGACGCCTTCAGAGTAATACTTTTTCACCAGATCGTCAATTCCAGCCGGTCCAGAAGCCATTCTGCACACGCCGGGTACACCCAGCGCTGCCAAACGGATGATGGTCAGGATCACATCAGGGTCAACGGTCGTAGTTCCAATCAATTCTTCATTTGTATTCATCGAATCTCCAGTTTCCGGATTCATGTTCTTTCCATTATAACCCGGTTCATTCCTAAGCGTTTTCCTTTCTAATAGGGTACGGTAGTGGTTGCATAAGGTAGAACTGCAATTCTTATGCCAGAAAGGTCTGACTTGGAAAGGATTTCTTCGATTGTATGAATGGGGGTTAATAACAGATCCCGTACAACATCAGCAGGCATGCTGGATCTCAGATAAATATTATATTTCAGACCCTGGCGCGCGATCAGATAGGCTTTATGCGGACCGATCTGGAAGGGTACCTTTCCAAATTCATCCAGAACCTGCTGAAAACTGGTTTTATTGTGCATGAAATCGGCATATTTTTGGTTACCGTGCCCTTCACGGCATTCTGCAGCCAGGATGATGCTGCCGCCTATCTTACAGATCATGCAAGCATGCGTTAGGGCCTTCTGTGCTTGATAGAGATTAATATCCTTAGGGAAACCACCCGCAGATGCGATCACCAGATCATAGATAGGTGGAATAGCCGCCTGGGTTAATTGTTTGCTCTCTGGAATTCCTTTGTCCATCACTGCCCGCGGAGTATCCCAAAAGACCTGTAAAACATCCTTCTTATAGTTCATAACAGCATTCAAACAAGCAGTGATCTGGATCAGATCTCCAATTTCTTCCAGATCCTGGCGCATCGGATTGCGTTCATATTCTCCGCTCACGGTATTGGGCTGTAAAAGAAGGTGATGGTTCGCTTCAATGGTACTGCGCCCAGCCAAACCAATGCCGGCAGTCTTGGCACCCCCCGAGAAACCCATAAAATGGTGCGGTTCGATGGTACCCAGCGTGATCTTGATATCCGCTTCATAAAAGTACTTATTAATGAGAACAGGCGTTCCGGCTTTTGTCACACCCAGGTTAACCAGTTGGTTGGCATCATCACAATCATGGCATAGGATTGAATACCGAGCGACCATTTCGGATGGGATGAATTCCGCGAATTCCTGTGCTGAAATAGGTTTATGAGTACCTGTGGAAATAAAAAGCGTGATGGCTTCATCCGGAATTCCCAGTTCCTGTAAATAGTGGAGCAGGGGAGTGAGCAATATATCGTAGCGCACCGGCCTGGTTTTGTCATTAACAGCGATGGCTACGTGGCTTTTTTGAGGAATATGGACAGCATTTTTACTCAAAATTGCGTATACATCCGCACTCGTTAAAGGTTTTTTTGATGACTCGGGAGGGTAAAAAACATCATAGTCAGGGGCATTTTCAGGGAATTGGAAGGTTAATTCACCTGATCCGTAAGGAATTGTGCATGTTTTTTTCGTCATTTTTCTATAAATTATTCCGTGTTTCGTATAGTTATGTTGTTTTATATCCATTAGCTGCAAATATACCTTATTGTAGTACAGACTGTGCGAGATTCTGTGAGATCCATATGGGTATTTGTCGTACACGATCCGCATAAACCATAAGATTTTCGTGCATTTCACCACATAATGCATAATGGGGGAGAGTCTCGACTGCGATCGCATAATTGAACGAACAGAAGTTTTTGATGTAGAGATTCCACGAATTTGTGATTCGATCTTTTCAAAAATTGCATCACTTTTTCCCATTTTCCCTATTGCAGGGTGGTGTGAAATATGTTAAAATAACATTATGGTTTCGATAAGTACTATTATAGAAAGCATAATACGCAGGATAAGCGACC
>CAYLUJ010000058.1:0-8195 GCA_964386805.1 uncultured Pelolinea sp.
CAGGTTCAACATAACTGCATTGATCTCAGGATCATACAGACTCTGTAAATAAGCAATTCGATCCATGAATTCATCATTGGTCAGTGGTTGCAGGTATTTATGATAATCACCCACCGAATAGATCTGTTCTTCGATCTCATCGATAAAGAAACCAAGTAAGGCCCCTGAAAGCATATAGTTCATGACTGCATCAAACTGATCCCCTTGTAGCCATCGCTGGCTTTCGTACCAGATCTCACCCACAATGTATGCTTCAGGATTGGCAGTTTTCACTCGCCGTCGAAATTCTTGCCAAAAGGAATCATCTGTGATTTCGAATGCTACATCGATCCTCCAACCATCGATGCCAAATTTAACCCAGTATTCAGCGACTGTCCATAAAAATTCCCTTACTGCCGGGGTTTCAATTTTGAATTTTGGGAGGGCAGGCATATCATACCAACCGCGATATCCTAATATTTCCATACTTGGCTTTATTAAACGTAATTCTTCGAATTGTTGATCGGTCGGATATGCATTGAACGGCTCTTTTCTTTGTAATTGTTCATCGCGAAAATAGAACCAATCTACGTAAGGGGAGTTGATACCACTTTCAAGTGTATGATTGAACTGTAAAAAGCCACGACTGGCATGATTAAAGACCCCATCTAACAGCACTCGCAACCCGCGAGCATGCGCCTGGTCTAGCAGTTCTCGGAAGGCATCATTTCCACCCAGAATTGGATCAACGTTGAAATAATCATATGTATGGTAACGGTGATTGGATGCGGAGGTAAAAATGGGATTTAGAAAAATAGCTGTCACACCTAAATCCACCAGATGATCGAGGTGTTCGACTACTCCCAGCAGGTCCCCGCCTTTAAATCCATAAATTGTGGGTGGTGAATCCCAGGTTTCCAAATTAAGATCATCTTTTTTTAATCGGCTGCTTCTCGCAAAGCGATCTGGAAAAATCTGATAAAAAATCGCATCTTTCACCCATTGGGGTGTTGAAATATCCATGATACATAACCTTCTTTGTGTAAATTTGTTTTGCCTCAATATTGTAAATAACAGCAGTCAAGTTCTTCGAAAAACTGTTTTGAGAAGAACTTATTTATCCTTTGACAGCTCCTTGTGTTAAGCCACCCACAATATTATCCTGCATGAACATGTACAGAAGTATGATCGGTAGTGCTCCCATCAATGCTCCCGCGGCAAACAAGCCCCATTTTTCTGTATATTGTCCTGAAATGAAAAGCCACAATCCTACCCCCAGTGTGAATTGATCCGTGGATTGTAGCAGAACGCGCGCCAGCACCACATCACTGTAACTGCTGATGAAGGTTAACACGGTTACAACTGCCAGGATTGGTCGCACTAGGGGGAAAATAATTTTCCAAAAGATCTGCCACTGTGATGCACCGTCTATCTTTGCAGATTCATCCAGATCACGCGGAACGGAATCGAAGAAACCCTTCATCAACCAAGTGTTTACTCCCAATGCGCCGCCCAGATAAACGAGAATTAATCCGCCCTGGCTGTTTAATCCCAGCCAGGGAATGTAATTTCCAATTTGTTGTAGCAAAAGAAACAGCGCAACCATCGAGAGCATGTTGGGGAAAACCTGTACCAGTAAGATGGTTACGAGAAGATTTTGCCGTCCTTTAAAGCGGAATCGCGAGAAGGCAAAGGCATTGAAAGCACAAATACTGACAGCCAGAATGGCGGAGATGGATGATACTTTGATGGAGTTCCACATCCATAAAAGAAAAGGATGGATAGGATCGTGTAGCAGGCCCGTAAAATTCTGAAAAGACATATTTTTAGGAATTAACTGTTGGTTGGCTAATGTATTGGACGGATTTAATGATGCGGAGGTGATCCAAACCACGGGAAAGATCGCAAAAGCAATCGATATGATTGCAACGATGACGCGGAAGATCCCCAATAACCGCCGCTGTGCTCTCTCACTGCTTGTTTTTTTTCGAGTTTTAACCGGATTAGACATTTTCAGAAACCTCTTCCCACACGCGTGTAAAGCGGAAGTTGAACAGGGTAATGGTTGCCACTACAATGAAAATAATGATGGTGATGGCTGAGGCATATCCATAATCAGAACCCCGTCCACTCGCAAATGCCAACCGGTAAGTATAGCTGATCAAAATATCAGTATAGCCAGCCGGGGTGAATGTACCTGGAATGGTAGGTCCACCAGCGTTATATAGATAGATTACGGTGAAGTTATTGAAATTCATTGCAAAAGAAGAAATCAGCAAGGGTCCGACCGTCATCAAAAGTAACGGCATCGTGATTTTCAAAAAACATTGCCAGGAGTTTGCACCATCTACTCGGGCTGCTTCCAAAATTTCGTGCGGGATGGATTGTAATGCACCACTGCTAACCAGCATCATATATGGATAGCCCAGCCACAGGTTCACAATTAAAACACCAACTCTTGCCCAAAAGGGATCAGAAAACCAGGGGGGTGACCATCCTATGAATTTTTCCAGACCGAGCGAGATGATACCCAGGTGTGGATTGAACAATCCGACCCAGATCAAAATGCTAATAAAACCAGGTATCGTATAAGGGATGATCAAGAGTGAGCGCAGAATTTTCTTCTTATGGATTTCCAGCCCATCAAAGAGCACAGCCAGAAATAAACCCAATCCAAAGGTCAACACCACACTGAGTACCGCAAAAGTGAGGGTCCAGATGAAAATGGTTACCAATGGACCGCTGAGCGCTGGGCTGGTGACTAACCTGTGGAAATTTTCCCATCCGGTAGTGATTTGAAAACCGGGCGTGAGCGTGTTACCATCCTCGGCAGTGAAAGTGCCTTCTACTGGGCGATACATGATACCGGTCTCGTTATCAATAAAGGTATCAGAATCATTCCGGTAGGTGTATTTTTGTTGGAATTGTGCTACCACGTCCATGGATTTAATCTTGAACGTGTTGGGTGCTAATCCGAATTCCATATTTCCCAATTCAGAAATATAGCGAATGGCATCTGCCCGGCTTAGACGTTGGTAGCCTTCAATGCTGATGGGTATGCCCTCTTCATCCACGACGCTCACACCGGGGATGGAGTTCCTGCCATCCTGTGGTTCTTCCTTTTCCTGAACAAGAAAAGTATTCCCACTATCTGAGATTAACCAAAGCTTGAAATCGCCAGCAGGGGAGCGGAAAGCGGTCCAGTGGAAACTTTCTGATCCTGCGGGCAAGTATTGCTGCTTTTCAATGAGGTTGATGCTTTGTTGTTTGGTCAGCAAATGCCCATCACTATAATTAGTAAACGCGGTATATACCGTGAAAACCAGCGGGTAGATCACCATTAATATGATCAATGCCAATCCTGGCGACAACCAGCGGATGGGGGCCAGTTTGTTGTTCAAAAAAACAATGTTCAAGCCAACCGTGATAATGAGGAGAACTGCAAAAAGCAGCCATACACCATCCGCTGCCAGGGTATACAGGAACCAGATCGCGAATGCATCGATCAGCACTAACCCCAACATTTTAAAAATGATTTGCAGCAAAGGAGGGATGGTGAATTTCGAGGGCGCGTGTGCGCCCTCGAGTTTTTGAACGTTCTTTTTCATTGATTGATCGCACTGCGAATTTGTTCGGCAGCGTTCCTGAAAGCTTCTTCAGGGGTTTGTTGTTGTTGGAAAACGAGAGCTTCTGCATTGCCCCAGGCAGTCCATACCGCTGACATGGCTGGAATGGCTGGCATTGGAATTGCGTTGATTCCTGCTTCTCCAAATGCGACCATATCCGGATCTGTTGTCTTTTCACGGATGGGTAGATATGCTGAAGGGCGCGGATTGGCATCGTAGATAGCTTGCATGGTGTCATCAGTAGCTACATATTCAAGCAGGAATGTTTGCGCCAGTAAAGGATCCTTGCTGAAAGAGCTGATCATGAATCCCTGTACACCCAGGAATGGAGTAGTGGTGTTGGTTGCGTTTGGAATGGGGCTAATAGCATAATTGACATCCGATTCTTTAATTTCATTCAGAGCCCAGGGACCGGTGATGATCATGGCGACCTGACCGTTTTCAAACATGGAATGCATGGTACTGTAATCTACACCGGCTGCCATATGCCCTTCTTTGACCATGGTATCCAACCAGGTAGCAGCCGCAATGGAACCTTCACTGTCAATCCCCACATTGGTGGGATCATAACTACCAATGGCATCCCGACCAAAAACATAACCGCCAAAGGCACTCATTATGGGGAAGAAGTGGTAGGGGTCGTTTTCCTGTAAAGCATAACCATATTCAACGGTGCCGGCATCTTCCAACTGGGTAGCGATTTCTTTGACTTCATCCCATGTTTGGGGAGCGTCGGGAACCAGGTCAACATTGCGGAAGAAAGCCAGGTTCTCCGTAGCATAGGGTAAGCCGTATAATTTGCCGTCATAAGTGAAAGCATCTACTGCGGGACCGAAGAAACTAGAAGCTTTGTCCCCCAAATCAATCTCAGCAAGTAAACCATTAGTGACCAATTCACCCAACCAGTCATGTGGTCCAACAATAATATCCGGACCTTCTCCTGCTGGTCCCGCGACTTTAAGCTGGTCGCGGATGTCACCAGAACCCATTTCCTGAACGATAATATCGACGCCATACTTTTCAGTAAAAGCATTGCCAATCTCTTCAATGATGGGCGCGCGGGTTTCATCAGCCCAGATGGTTAATTCGGAGACTTTGGGAACAATGGCAGTTTCTTCTTCAACTGGCGCTGCTTCTTCGACAGTTGGCGCTGACGTTGAAGATGTGCATGCGACCAATAGTATTGTTGCTATGATCACACTGCTTATTGCAAGTAAAATAATACGCTTCATTGGTATCCTCCTTAGGATATAATAAATTGATCTATTGTTACCGATGTTCTCTTTCTTACGGGGAAGAGAACATCATTTTTTACTATCTCGTTTTTGATTCTTATTTGAATAGTATTCACCTCCTTCTTCATTTGATCTGCAAATATTTCAAGACATGAACGATTAATGAGCAATATTCGATGATAGAAATAACTTCCGAGTAATTTTTAAAGTCCCCAAGACGAGCTGAAAAATAAATGAGTCTATGTTCTTGTTGATCCACGCAATACCAGATTGGTAGGCAAGAGGATCTTTTGTTTTTTCTCCTTCCCTGAAATTGCGTCGATGAGTAGGGATGTCGCAATAGTACCTTTTTCGAAAATTGGTTGATGCACAGTGGATAATGCTGGATTCATAAATTCTGCTGTGGGAATATCATCGAAACCGATCACTTCCAAATCCTGTGGCACGCGCAGCCTCAACTCTTTGGCAGCCGAGAGGACCCCAATTGCCATGGCATCACTGAGCGCGAAAACCGCGCTGGGATGAAAACCAGAATGCCATGCAGATAAAAAAGCATCCCTTCCGCCTTCCATGCTGGTGAGCGATTGCACCATCATGCTGAAATCGAAGGGAACTTGCGCATCCTGAAAAGCGTGATAAATCCCATTGTAGCGACGCCCGCCTACACCGTAAAAAATGTCGTTCTTGTGGGATGGTTCAGGTTTTTCGAAGGTGAGGATCATGATGTTGGAGTGACCGTTCGCCAGCAAGTAATTGGCGGCATCATAAGCACCCTTCTCATCATCAATGTTCACCTGTGAGGTGGTAGTTGCTTCTCCATCTACGATGATAAAACGTACATGGCGTTGACGGAGCGGTTCGATCTCGGAGTGACTCTCATTGAGCCCAAGCACGATAAAGCCATCGACCGGTGCGCGCTGGGTGGCTTTCAGTAAGCTGCCTTCGAACGGAGAGACAAATAGGGCGCTCAAGGAATGTTGATCGCATATTGACCCAACTCCATTCATAAATTCAGCAATAAAAGGATTTTGAAAACTGGTGGTGATGCTCATGGGAACCAAAATACCGATTGCACCGATACTGCGGGATACCATGGCACGTGCGATGGCATTGGGAGCGTATCCCAGTTCCTGAGCCACCGAGAAGATCTTTTCGGCCGTTTCCTTGCTGATCTGGTCGGGATTGTTGAAGGCAAAGGAGACAGAGGCAATGGAAACCCCGGCTCTTTCTGCCACATCGATAATGGTCGCTCGTTTTGTCTTCATATTTACTAAAACGTTTAAGTAAAATTATAGTCAAAATCATAAGAATGTCAATAGATTACACTAAATCCTTTGCGTTTGAAATAGAAGTGCAAAAGGATAGGTCTATCTCTGCTAGGTAATATTTTTTTACTTAAGTTTAAAAAATGGAGGAACAACGGACTTAAAAAAACCTGACAAGTCTTTCACTTTAAGGATCAATATCTTTTTTGTAGTTCAAAAACACAGTACGTAATTCTTCTTTTGTCTTTGCAAATTTAAGTTGTTCAATACAATCCTCGTCTCCCAATACATCTGCCACTTCAGCCAAACCTTGAATGTGCTGTTCATGGTCAACTGCGGCCAAGGCAACTACGAGGAAGACAGGGTCATTATCGACATTGCCAAATTCCACCGAATCTTTCAAACGGACAATTGCGATACTAGCCTTTATTACTCCATCTTCGGGTCGGGCATGGGGGAGGGCAATACCGGGAGCGACGACAATGTAGGGACCGAATTCCTTTGCGACCCGAACCATAGCACGTGAGAAGCGATCTTCAACAGCCCCAGAATCAACCATCAGTTTACCTGCCGCTAGGATAGCTTCCTGCCAGTTGTCGACTTTTACGTTGATTTCCACGAGTTCCGGACGAATCAAATCTTCCAAGTTCAATGGTTCATTCCTTTCGTTCAATGGAACCAGAAAAAATGGTGGTTCAACTTATATTGGTCCATTCCAGGCCCAATTCGATAACCTTCTGGCGGGTAGGATTTCCTGTTTTCATATCCCATCCGCGCTGGGAATAGTATTCAGTCTTTGCTGTTTCAAATTCTCGGTAGTCAAATTTGAACCCATCGGTTGGACCACCCTGTAACGGTTCGAACATGCGCTTGGGCAGCCGATCCTTCTCGCGGGAATACCCTTCACGTGCGTTGAAAGCGCGCATGAGGTTTACCCGGCGTTCCCCAACTGCAAGAAGTTCATCCAAAGTAACATCCCAACCGGTAATCGAATTCACAATCTCCGGGACCTCCAATGGTTCAAATAAACCGCCGAATGTGCCGATGACAAACTGACAATAACACAGACTATCCATCAGACTATCGTAATTTTGGGTAATGACTGCAAAACGCATTTTTTCCGGACTCAAAGAACGGGGTGAGGTAGGTGTGGTTAACCCAAGCTGTTGCAAGAACGGGGGCACAGAAACTTGATCATCAGCGGAAGACTGTTTTTCGTAAAATGGATCATGCCCGCTGCTCATATGGTCAGCGCCAAAGGGATTGACAGCATAAATGATTCCCAGACTCACCTTAACCCGTGGCATATGCGCAGGGATCTCCTGTCGATTGGCAGCCACAACCAATTTTTCAGAACCCCTGCCTAAAACTTCAGCGGCGCGGGCGGAACCAAGCCCCAGCAGATTACCAAAGCGGCTACCTCTAGCAATAAGCTCTACCGCCTTTAAATAAGCTTTGGAATCTCCGAAATGCAGTTCTATACCCTCTGTATCCTCAACGGTCAGGATTCCTTTTTCAAAACACTCCATTGCCCAAGCGATTGTGCCACCACAAGAGATGGTGTCGATGCCATAACGATTACAGATTTCGTTGGCTTTTGCGATGACCGGGAAATCACTGATGCCACAAGAACTGCCCATCAACCCAAGAGTCTCATATTCGGGACCACCATATCGTTTATCAATGGAAAATTCTTCATTGCTAAATTCCACAACACGCTTGCAGCGCACCGGGCAAGCAAAACAGGTTTCTCTACCAAGCGTATCCTGTTTCCCCTCGGCGGCTCCGCGCAGATATTGATCGTATATCAATTCTCCGCTGATTTCCTCGGCACCGGGAAACACCCCACTGATGAAATTATTGGTAGGTAATTGACCACTGGCGTTCTGCCCGAGCACACTGATCGCCGTACCCAGTCTTCCCAATGCCTCAACCGGTGAACCTTTGAACCTAGTGACACCTATTTTCGACCAGTATTTAAATCGCTCAGGGTTGGCGACATTAAAATCTTTGCGACCCTGCCGACCGCGTACAGCAATGGCTTTCAGGTTTTTACTGCCCATTACAGTTCCCATACCCGTGCGCCCCAC
>CAYLUJ010000058.1:8205-13435 GCA_964386805.1 uncultured Pelolinea sp.
ATCTGAGCTACCATGATCCTATCATCACCCAACTCGGTTTTTATTTTGTCTTCACACTCACCGCTGGTTGTTCCCCACAGATGGCTGGCATCCCTCAACTCGTATTTACCATCATCCACCCAGAGATAAACGGGCTTGGAGGCTTTACCGGTAAAGATAAATGCATCGAAGCCGGCATATTTCATCTCTGGAGGGAAATAGCCACCTGCTTGACCATCACCGATCAAACCGGTGAGCGGACTCTTCGCTGAAGCCACCACGCGACTTTGCCCGGCAATGGCAGCACCGGTAATCACACTGACCGAAATGACCAAAACATTCTTTTCACCCAGGGGATCTGCACCAGCCGGAATCATGTTGAACAGATAGTAGCAATTCAGCGCACTACCTCCCAGGTATTTGCGATAAAAAGCTTTGTCAGGAGTTTCTACCTTGAAGGTCTGATGTGTTAAATCGATATGCAAAATCTTGCCATTATATCCATAAGGCATAGGAGTCCTCCTCGAAAAACCTGATGAAATACTAAAATTCTATGAACAGTTCTTCCAGATAAACAATGCAGTAAATTTGAAAGAAAATTATTCCTTCAAGGAATAGAACCTGGCAGGATTATGGATCATGAAATTATCGATGGTTTCCTGACTGAATCCTTCATCCAACAAGCGGGGTAGGAATTTTTGTTTTATCCAGGTCCAACCCGGTCCGCCACCATATACCGTGTGATGGGATTTCTTGCCCATGTCATTGCACAGCATGATCTGTTTTTCAAAACCAGCATCCACCAATCGACGCAGAAGATCCACACGCATACTATCGGGGTAGTATTTGGCTTTTCCAGGACCATCATAGATGATATAGCAACCTTTTTCAGCGATCTTCTTGTGATACCAAAAATCAGGGTTGCGGTCGAGATGAGCCAGACCGAAGCGCGTTAAATCCATCCCTTCCGATTCCACGATCTCGATCTGTTCAAAACCCCAAGTACCAATCTCGGTGTGGGTATGAACCGGGACGCCCGTGAGCACGGCTGCACGAGCGGCGGCACGCAGGGCTTTTTCTTGCAGGGGAGTGATATGGCAATACATGCTGGCGCCTTTGATCCATCCAGCTTTGATATCGGTGCCATCCATACCGACCGTGATCTCCTTTACAAAGAAATCGGTCATCTGCTCAACAGACATGTTCACCAGATCCTGGCAGTTGGCCTGATGTTCGGCTTCTTTGACGAACCCTGTGCAGGCAACGATATGCACACCGCTTTGTTCTGATGCCACTTTCAAGCGCGCAGCATCGCGCCCATCTTTCGAGCGGGGGTTGGCATCAATGATGCCGCTACCGCCTATCGCTTTATAATCGCGTAGAATTTGCAACTGCTCATCCCAACGATATAAGCTCCATTCAATATCCGGCTGGCCATGTCCTGCAATATCCATGAAGACATGCTCATGAGCCATTGTAAAACCAAGTTTCGACGAATCAATATCACCCAGAACGGTTCTAATTTTTCCCATATTATGACCTCGTGATTGAATTTCTATTGAAGTTTTTTTTATCGTAAATGTGGGGATGAAAAAAGTCAATCATTTTAAAAGCAAAGCACAAATACCATTTATGCACAAATGTGCGATTTTTACAAATGTGATTTTTAACGCCCCTTCGTTGACAAATGATTTTCGACATACTAGTATTTTTTATAGCAATTTTTCATATAAAAAATATTAACCAAGGAGGTAAATGGGAATTTATACATCCATCGATTAATCGCTTTGAAGAGTATGAAAAAATGTGCTTTACGCACAAAGAGGGATCTATTTTAAATATTTTAGAAAGGTGGTAATACTATGTTTCTTACCGCATGGAATTGGTTCCTATCAAACATATTCAGTAAACCGGCATGGTTTTTAGCATTAATGGTCTTTATCGGTTGCCTTCTCATAAAGAAACCCCTCTATGAGGCCTTTGCCAGTTTTGCGAAAGCACTGGTGGGCTATATGATCTTCAGTGTGGCATCCAGTGGTATGGTGGCAACATTCCGACCGATCCTGTTTGCCCTTAATGGACGGTTTAACCTGGCTGCAGTGGTGATCGACCCCTATTTCGGAGCAGCTCCATTGACAAAATCTATCACTGAAGTTGCTGGCAGAACGATGAGCATTGCCACGATGGCGATGATCATCGGATTTGCCCTCAACATTGCGCTTGTGTATTTCAAGAAAGTCACCAAAGTACGCTCTCTGATGGTTGGCGGTCATGTCATGAACCTGGGAGCATGGGGCGTTATCGCCTATATTGTTCTGATGATCCCTGGTATCAGCGACCTGGGTGCCATTATTGGTGGAGGTCTGCTCTGCGGTTTGATGTGGGGCGTTTTATCCAACCTGACCGTTGAGCCCACACAGGAATTAACGGACGGAGCAAACATCGCGATTGGACATGCCCAGATGACGGGTATCTATCTTTTCGACAAACTTTCCACTTGGATCGGCAACATGGATAAAAAGAAAGGGAAAGAGCTCAAAAAAGTTGGCGAGATCAAACTCCCCGGTTTCTTATCCATCATGAACGATACCACCGTAGCAGCTTCTGTTGTCATGCTGCTGTTCTTTGGCGGTTTGATGCTGATCATCGGCAAAGAATATATGCTCACCGTGGATGAATCGCTGGCGACGCAGGTTTGGGGTTTCTATCTGATCGAAAAATGCCTCACCTTTGTGGTCTACCTCAATATCATCATCCTGGGTATCAAGATGTTCGTAGGTGAACTAACCGAAGCCTTCACCGGCATTTCACAGAAGATTTTACGCGGTGCAATCCCCGCAGTGGATATTGCAGCCACCTTCGGTTTTACCGAGGGCAGTGTGGTAACCCTGGGTTTCCTGTTTGGCGGATTAGGAACCATGATCGCGATTGTGCTATCTGTCCTTCTGAAAAGCCCAATTCTGGCGATCGTCGGATTTGTCCCCATGTTCTTTGATAACGGCGGTATCGCAACATTCGCGAATAACAAAGGTGGTTTAAAAGCAGTGATTATCTCCACCCTGATCGTCGGAATGGTGCATGTCTTTGGCGGTGGTATGTTCGCTTACTACTATGGATTCTCCAATTTTGGAGGCGCAGCAGCCAACTTCGACATTGCTGCATGGCATACCCTGCTGGGCGTGATCATGAAGAACCTGGGTGTGATCGGTATCGCCCTCATTTGCTTAGTCTTGATCCTCATACCGCAGATTCAGTACTTGAAGAATAAAGATACTTATTTCTTAGTGGTAGAAAACTTTGAAAAGTACAAGGAAGTCATCGCCAAGAAAGCAAGTGCCAAGTTAGCTGCAAAAAAGGCACAAAAATAGGTTATGATTTTCTAAGGAAAAAGGAGTTAGAGAAATGACGCTTAAGGTTTTAGCTGCATGTGGACAAGGATTGGGAAGCTGCCAGATCATCACAATGAAATTGAACACCGTTTTCAAAAAAATGGGCATTGATGCCAAGGTAACTTCGAGCAATGTCTCGATGGCAAAATCCACGGCAACCAGTTATGATGTGGTGTTCTGCGGACAAACACTGGTACCCAATTTTAAAACCGCTGAATCAAAGGGCGTCGTTGTCATTGGATTGAAAAATCTGGTATCTGAAAAAGAAATGGAAGAAAAGATACAAGAAGCTATTACCAGTGGCAAGATCAAAACCAAATAGCGACCTAAAAAGCGGAGGGTGCTTTAAAAGTACCCTCCGCTTATTTAATTGCTGATACTGCATCTTCTCCACATGTGGTGGTCAGAATCCATTCACGGGCAGAGGATGACCTGGATAAGCAAGAATTAAAAAATAGCCATCAGAAACGACTGAAATACTATTAAGAGGTTTCACGATGAAACTGTTATGTATCATCGAAAAGAGAATTCCCGCCCTGGGCGAGCCGATCATGCGCTTCGCACGGCAATTCAAGGGCGTTGAAGTGATCGAATCATTATGGGATGACCCGAGCGAAGCGGATATTACGGCAGTATTCCGGCGCATCGAAAAAAATGGGCCTGCCAATGAACCGATCCCGCAAGGATTCAGCGAACATAAAGATGCAGAGTTGCTGGCAGGTAGCTTCTGCCCATTCTCGGCGCAGGGCATGGATGTGTTTGAAAACTTGAAGATGATCGGTGTGATCCGCGCCGGGCTGGAGAACATTGATGTGAAGGCTGCCAGTGAGCGAGGTATCGCGATAGTGAACGCCAGCGGAAGGAACGCGGATGCCGTTTCGGATTTTGCGATCGGCATGATGCTGGCAGAAGCGCGCAACATTGCTCGTGCCCACCATTCCATTGTAAGCGGTGGCTGGCAGGTGGATTTCGCAAGCAGCGCCACTACACCCGATCTACGCGGCAAGACGATTGGCTTGTTCGGATTCGGTGCAATTGGCAAGGTGTTGGCTGAGAAATTGAGCGGTTTTCATATCAACCTGATCGTGTATGACCCATTTATCAAACAAGAAAACGTAGCAGCATTCGGGGGAAAGCTGGTTGATAAGGAGACCCTGTTCAAAGAATCTGATTTCATCAGTGTGCATGCGCGGCTGACCACTGAAAACCAGCATACCATCGGAAAAGCTGAATTCAACCGGATGAAAGCGAGCGCCTATTTTATTAACACCGCACGTGCAGGTCTGGTGGATTACGACGCACTCTACGAGGTTCTCGCCACACATCAGATCGCAGGAGCTGCGCTGGATGTCTTCGACAATGAACCACTACCATCCGATGACAGGTTCAGAAAGTTGGACAATGTAACGTTGACCACGCACCGTGCAGGGGCAACCCTGGATGCGGCGAACAATTCTCCACGCCTGATCTTCGAACGGATGCGTAGCGTCATTGCCGGAGATGCAACGGATGGATTTGTCAACCCGGAGGTACTGAAAGATGCAACATTCCAGACCTGGCGGGAAAAAGCGAAAAAAGAACTCGGTTTATGAGGAAAGGAGAAAGATCTTCTATGGACCTGGGATTAAATGGAAAGATCGCAATTGTCACCGGTGGAGCGAGAGGGATTGGCGCCGGGATGTGCGAGGTATTTACTGAAGAGGGAGCAAACGTGGTGATCGCAGATATGGTGCCCCTGGAAGAATCGAGCAGATTGGCGGCAGAGTTGAGCAAGAAGAACGATGTGCGCACGCTGGCTGTTCGAGGGGATATCTCGAATCCAAAGGATGTGGAAGCAATTTACAGCCAAACGCTGGAAAAAT
>CAYLUJ010000059.1:0-5134 GCA_964386805.1 uncultured Pelolinea sp.
TTAAGATTAAGAGAGCGCGTTTAATTTCTTGAGATACCCTTTCATTTTCTTCGATCTGCAGGATTTCGTTTAGATGGGTTCGAGCTAGTTCGGAATGAAAGCATCCCAACGCCCAGGCAGCATGCTGGCGGATAAGGGGGTCGGAGTCACGCAGTAACTGCAATAGAAATGGAATATTGGCTGGATTCTTTTTGTTTCCCAATGCAACAGCTAGATTTCTATAAAAACCACTTCTCTTTGCTCGGCTGATAGGGTAAGGTGCGAACTCTTGTGCGAATTCAATTTCATTCAGAATACAGGATGGATCAAGTTTCTCTAAATAATTCCGCAGGTATTGCGGCAAAGTTGGGGTTTGTGCTGCAGCGATGATCTTCTGATTCCATGGGCAAACCTGCTGGCAAAGATCGCACCCGAAAAGATGATCTCCCACAGATGCACGGATATCGAGAGGAATCTCTCCTTTGTTTTCAATGGTCAGATATGAAATACATCTTCTGGAATCCAGTGTTCGATTTTCTTGAATACACTGAGTTGGGCAGATACGAATACAGCGATGGCAGGTGCCACAGTGGTCGGGGGAATATGGGGGATTTTTCTCCTCAGCGGAAAGTGGGATATCTAACAAAATCTCGGATAGAAAGAAAAATGATCCAAAGTTCTTATTAATAAGGCAAGTATTTTTCCCAATCCAACCCAACCCGGCTTGATAACCAAGTTCCCGCTCCAGGATCGGTCCGGAATCGGTAAATAGCTTGCTTTCGAGGGGATGCCCGGATTGTGTTTGAATGAAATGCGTGACCTTTTCCAGAAGAGATGGCAGAAACGCATGATAATCTTCCAAGTAAGCATACCCTGCAATGGATGGAATGGTTTTCTTTTCACCTTGATCTTGGATGGCTATCGCAGGATATGGGTATGCCAAAACAAGAATGGATTGACAAGAAGGCATCACATTGCGCGGGGATTTTCGCAGAAAAAGAGCGTGTTCGCCAGCCAGATACTTCATATTTGCCTGACAGCCATCAGCTATCCATTTTTCGTAAATTGAATACTGCTGTAGATCATCAGGCGTGGTGACTCCAACCAGATTGAATCCCAATGAACAACAAAATGTTTTAACCTGCCCAAGCAGAGTCTTCATTTCCTCACAGATCAGGGTCTGAATTGAAGAATGAGGGCGGGATCAAGCACCTGAAAACGGTTGCTGATGCGCCAGGTGCAGTAATTTGCCATTTCTTCAGTGCTGGCGCGGGTGTCATATTTTGCCATACTTGAAAATGTTACCCCACTCGGACCCAGACGTACTTCAAAATGCAAATGGGGATTGGTAGAATCACCCGTGTTACCGACCTGCCCAAGAATTTCTCCGCTGGTCACTTTCTGACCGACCGCAAGCTGCGGAGAATTTAGCATATGGGCATAGATCAAATACAGGGAGCGATTGGTGTTATCCCATTCAGCACTATCTACCAATTCAGGACAATTATGACGTGGATCGGGTACCAGTGTTGGAGCGATCTCAGGGAAACTGAGTGCCGCCAGCCATTCAGGTGGAAGCAGATCAAGTGGTGTTTCGATGATGACGGCGTTTCCATACGGAAGGCGATCATTAATCACGGTTGCAACAGTACCATCCAGAACAGCAAGAATCTCCAATCCTTCAATTCCGTCGGAATCATTCATTGACTGATTCTCAAAACGAAAATAGCTGTAATCAATGCCCTGGTGTGGTTCATCAAAGCCAACTGGTGGTGGGTCGAAAGCATTTGTGTTTATGGAATTTAATTCATCCAGGGAAATATTTCGTAAAGGGGAACTGATGCTGGTATAGGGAATTACGGTAGCTGTTGGAGGCAGTGGTGTGGCAGTGTTGGTCGGTTGGAGAGTGAGCGTTGCGGTTGGCAATTCACTGACAGCTGTTTCCGTAGGCAGAATGGTTGTGTTTGGGCTGCAAGCGGCTAGCGTAAAAAGGAATAAAGTGGAAAATATAAATTTTTTCATTGGATCCTGCGACATTCCAGATAGAAACGTTTTTCTTTGGCATCTCCCATGGAGAAAGTTTTACGGGGTAGGGAGCCATCCAAAATCACGGTACGAAAGAAATCATTTTTTTGCATGGCTGGAAGGAGAAAACCAATGCTGTTATTCTTCAAACTTAATTCTTGCAGAACCGAATCTCCATGCACATAATCCAACGAGGTGCCTGTTTGATTATGAAGTAATTGATCTAAAAATTGTTGCAGTGTGCCAACAGCCAGATTCGTAGAAGGATCCATAAAGTGAATTGAATGAAATTTACCCTGTTGAAGTAATCCAATGCATTGTTCGGATTTACTTTTTTGTACGAAAGTTTGCAGCACGGAGAATGAATCAAATTCCCGAATCTCAAGAGTATTTTTATAATAATTCAGCATTTCTGAAAAAATGTTCCCCTGGAAATTGAACAAGATACGATGAATTGGCTCAAATACCAGACTCTCATCGTGGATATTCACAACTTCCACCAGTGCATATCGTGCAGGATGATCGGCGGGGACGTGAGCTTTTATTTTCTCCCAGATCGATTTAGCGGTTGCCAGAGAATGATTTCCATCTCCAACTGCAAACAGGAGGGGAGGAAGATCATCTGTAAGAGCATATTTTTGTTTGAATAGATGAGCATTGCTCAAAGATGTGAATACAGATTGAACTTTCTGTTCACCATCACGATCAATTAAAAATCCTTTCAACGATCCGCTTCCTTGCATCAGATTGAAATCATAGATTTTTTGGTAGCTGCTTTTATTTTCTGATAAGTAGGAAAATAATTTATTTTCCCGATCATCGACCAGGACCATGATATGCGGAAGCTCGAGAAGAGCTTTTTCTCTGATCTTGATACGTGGTGGAAGCCTATCGAGGATGGTCCCTTCACTTGCGCGAATCAATGATTGTGAATCTTTATGAAAATCATATTGTTCCAGGTCGAGATTGAGCAACAAACCCCGGCGCGTTTTTGCCCCTAGATTTCTTTCAATATAGACAAAACCCTCGTATTGTGTGAATATTTGACGTTCCACATATTCATGCATTAATTCACTGGCTTTGCGACCATGTTCCTCAGCTTTCGGGGTATCCAGATATGCTTCGGGGAGGATCAATCTATAGGTAGAGGGGGAATCACCGACAAATTTCTCAACCTCTGCCCAATATTCCGGTTGACTGGTAAATTGATCACAAGCGATGACTGCCCATTTTTGCAGATCAACGTTTTCATTTGGCAAATAAAATACTGGTTTTTGGTATGCTTCCTTATTGAACATGGTTTTCTCCAGATGGTGATTCCTATTGTACCAAAAGGAGGTTAAAGAAAAAAAGCCATCTTTTGTGATGGCTTTCTTATGATAAAGGTAATCAAGTCAAACACCTACTACGTATGTGATCGCAACAACACCTGGACCGATGTGAGTGCCGATAACTGGACTTAACTCAGTTATTATCAAATCCTCGATTTCTTCCGGTTTATAAATCTTTTCAAGTTCTGCCTTCACAAACGCAGCATCTTCTTCGGCTTCAACTTGCAGTATTCCGATATGGACAGGTCTCTTTTTGCCGATTTGCTCTTTACTGATTTCAATAACCCGTTGAATGGCTTTCTTTTTTGTGCGTACTTTTTCACAAGGTTCAATCTTGCCATCTTTAAAGTAAAGAATGGGTTTTAAATCGAGCGCTGATCCAAGCATTGCTGAAGCGCCTCCGATACGACCACCTTTATGTAAATACTCGAGTGTGTTTACCATAAAGTAGACACCACTGTTCTCTACAGCTTTTTCTGCAAGTGCTTTGCATTCGTTTAAACCGGCATCATTCTTCGCCAAGCGAGCTACAACCACGGCAACAAATCCAAGAGCCATACCAGAAGATTTTGAATCAACAATTTCAATATCTTTCGACCCCAGCATCTCTTTGGCTTGAAAGGCTGAGTTTGTTGTACCGGAAATGCCGGAAGAAATATGAATGCTGATTATTTTATCGCCCTTATCCAGGATGGGTTTGTAAAGATCCATAAATTCTTTGGGAGAAGGCTGAGATGTTGTAGGAACATCTTTAGCCTGCTTCAACATTGGGTAAAAATCATCGGTTTTTAGATCAACATTATCTTGATAAACTTTATCTCCCCAAATAACGTGTAGTGGAATAATCCGAAGATCTAGTTCTTTTACCAGATTTTCTGGAATATGCGCTGTGCTATCTGTGACTACAACAACTTTTGACATTTCCTCTCCTTTCAATTACTCATTGAAGATTATAACCCGCATGTTTTTCTTTCGTTACTATAAGTATTAAGCTATATGTAGATTTCAAAAACCCGTTTATAATATGCAAGTTAAAGAAATGAGGAATGACTTTGAAAGCGCATCCTTTCGCGCCCCTCGCAGTCAACTACCTCTATAACGGAAAAAATAGGAGATTGCAGGAGTAAGACATGGTAAAAATTCGATTACGCAGAACTGGTCTGCGAAACCAGTCAAGTTACAGAATTGTGGTCTGTGATAAGGAAGCCCCTCGTGATGGTCGTTTTCTTGAGATCATTGGGTTCTATAATCCTCGTACCGAACCATTCACATTTGATGTTCAGGAAGACCGCGTTTATCACTGGCTACGTCAGGGTGCACAACCGAGTGAATCTCTGGCGAAATTATTCAAAGCAGTTGGATTAACCGAGCGCTTTGAAAAAGTAAAAGCTGGTGAATCAGAAGAAACGGTCCTAAAAGAAGCAAAAAGCTTCTATGAAAACAGAAAGATAAAGCAACAAACCAGAAAAGATTAGAAAAAAGCATTTTCTATCAAAGGAGAAGCCGTGAAAGAACTGGTTGAATATATTGCGAAATCCTTAGTGGAAGATCCCACACAGGTCAGTGTGGTAGAAACTGAAGAAGGCGATCACGTGCGCATTGAACTAACAGTGGCGAAAGAAGATATGGGTCGCATCATTGGAAAAGGTGGACGCGTTGCGAATTCCATCCGCACACTGCTGCGTGTTGCAGCCGCGCGCGAAGGAAAACGTGCCTCCCTGGATGTCATTGAACCATAATGGCTCAAAAACTTTCCAAAAAAGATGAAATCAAACCAAGATACGCATATCTAGCATACA